>CAINAY010000221.1 GCA_903846425.1 uncultured Noviherbaspirillum sp. | reverse complement strand
CCCTATTTGCCGATATCGTCATGAATCCGCGTACTTTATTAATTGATAGCTTTCATGCAGCAGTTGGTGCAGCTGATCCGCTGAAAATTCTTGCTGCTCACTTACCACGACCTCCCAAGGGACGCACCTTGGTGGTGGGTGCAGGTAAAGCCGCCGCCAGTATGGCCCGCGCCGTTGAACTGGCTTGGCCCACTACTGCACCCATTGAAGGTTTGGTAGTGACTCGCTACGCCCACGGCTTAGAAACATCGCATATCAAGGTAATTGAAGCAGGACATCCTGTGCCCGATAGTGCAGGTGAATTAGCTGCAGCAGAAATTCTTACTAGGGTGGGCGAGCTTGGTCCGGATGATTTACTCATTGCCTTGGTATCAGGTGGTGGTTCTAGTCTTTTGTCATTGCCTGTTGAGAGCGTCAGCATGGCAGATCTCAAAAAAGTGACTAGTAGTCTTTTGCATTCAGGCGCGCCCATTACAGAGATGAATATCGTTCGTAAGCATTTATCGCGTATCCAAGGCGGTCGTCTTGCGGCCGCATGTAAAGCGCCCATACTTACGCTGATTATTAGCGATGTAACGGGAGATGATCCGAGCGCGATAGCTTCTGGCCCAACCTGTGCAGATCCTAGTACGTATCAAGATGCACTCGATGTGTTGGCACGATTTAACGTCGATGCACCCCAGTCTGTTCTCGCTCACCTACAGGCTGGTAATGCAGGTCTGATAGAAGAAACTCCCAAGCCGGGAGATGCTTCGGTTGCACATGCAGAAAATAAAGTAATTGCAACTGCTCACCACTGTCTGCAAGTGGCTGCCGATTTTTTTCATGCTGCTGCTATCACACCCGTTGTATTGGGTGACACGGTAACAGGAGAGGCCTCTGAAGTAGCTAAAGTGTATGCCGCTTTAGCGCGTGAAATTCGAGCACATAATCAACCCTTCAAGCCGCCGGTTGCATTAATTTCTGGAGGGGAGTGCACAGTCACTGTTCGTGGCAATGGTCGTGGTGGTCGTTGTGCAGAATTTCTTACATCGCTTGCAGTAGAGTTGGAAGATATGCCGAATATCTATGCCCTCGCTGCCGATACCGATGGTATTGACGGCACCGAAGACAATGCAGGTGCGTTGCTGTTTCCTGATTCTGCAAGCAGAGCGGCCAAGCTTGGATTGAGTGCTAAAACCTTGCTTGCTAATAATGATGGGTACAGCTACTTTGAAGCCCTGAATGATTTACTCGTAACTGGACCTACACGGACGAATGTGAATGATTTCCGCGTTATTTTGGTGCTGTAAAGTCATTTATTCATTTTACAAATTCTTTCCTTATGTCAGATTCAGCCACTCCCTTCAGTATTACGCTAACGCGTCCCGATGATTGGCATTTGCATCTGCGTGATGGTGCAGTTCTCAAGGATGTACTGCCACACACTGCGCGCCAGTTTGCGCGTGCCATTGTGATGCCTAATTTAAAGCCGCCGGTGACAACGGTTGCGCTGGCTAAAGCGTATTACGAACGGATCTTGGCTGTTCTACCAAGCGATTTGAAATTCGAGCCATTGATGACTCTGTACTTAACAGACAATACTGCGCCCGAAGAAATCAAACGAGCAGTAGATTGTGGCTTTGTTCATGGCGTTAAGCTTTATCCTGCGGGTGCGACGACGAATTCTGATGCGGGCGTTACTAATCTCAAGCATTGCATGACTACGCTAGAGATGATGCAGGCAGAGGGTTTACCTCTTTTGATACATGGTGAAGTCACTGAAGGTGATATTGATTTATTCGATCGTGAAGCCGTATTTATTGAAAAAATACTGATTCCCTTGCGTAAGCAGCTTCCAGCATTAAAAATAGTTTTTGAGCACATTACAACGTATCAGGCTGCAGACTATGTGCGCGACGCTGATGGGCCGATAGCTGCAACAATCACAGCACATCACTTGCTATATAACCGGAATGCGATTTTCAAAGGGGGCATTCGCCCTCACTACTATTGCTTACCCGTTTTAAAGCGCGAAATTCATCGGCAGGCGCTACTCAAAGCAGCGAGCTCAGGAAATCCGCGATTTTTTCTGGGGACCGACTCCGCTCCTCATGCCAAGGGGCTCAAAGAGCATGCGTGTGGATGTGCAGGTTGTTATACCGCGCTGCATGCGATGGAGCTTTATGCTCAGGCATTCGAAGAAATCGGAGCGCTGAATAAACTAGAAGCATTTGCGAGTTTTCATGGGCCAGATTTTTATGGTCTGCCACGTAATCAAGATCAAATAACCATAGAGCGTAGTCCGTGGCACATCCCTGAAGAATTGCCTATGGCTGAATCTACGGTGGTTCCGCTCGATGCGGGTCAACTACTTCAGTGGAAATTCGTTGGCTAAGTTTAGATTGTATTGAGCATGAATTTCGCAGTCATTGATTGGCAGCGACCTTGGCTTACTCATCATCGTGAACTGGGTGGCATGATTGCAAATTCATCTGATTGGATGAGTGCTGCTAATCAAGTGGCCAGCCAGCGAGGCTTGTGTAACACAAATGCTCAGTCGATTTGTTTCGTTCCTCAAGAAGGTATCTCTGATCTGTCGGGGTATGAATCCCATATCTACAGCACGGGTGAAATTCCAACTCGCAATAACCTGCATGATTTTTTCAATGCGTTGATGTGGTTGCAGTTTCCGAAAATAAAGCAAGCTTTGAATCGCATGCAATATGCGGAAATCCAACGAATGCTTCATGCGTCTACGTTGGCTACAGAGCGAGGAAAGCAGCGTGATGCGGCTACTTTATTTGATGAGAATTGCGCCTTCGTTATTAGCTCCGATCTTTCTTTTTTAGACGCACTTAAGGCTCGTCGATGGAAAGAAATATTGATGATCGATCCGCCTCACTTTTCTAATTACTGCGAAGTGATTCTATTTGGGCACGCATTAATTGAAAAGTTGATCACTCCTTATAAAGCAATTACTGCTCACGTATGGAATGTGACTGTTGAGAGCGATTGGTTTGAGTTGTCAACTGAGGAGCGCAGATCTTGGTTAGATCAGAGAGTGGCTGAAGATTTGGCACGAGGATTTCTTAGCTCAGATTTCAATCATTTGCCTATATTGGGCGTGCCTGGTTGGTGGCGTGATCAGACTGATGATTTTTATGACGATGCCACCGTATTTCGCTCTTCACGAAAGCATTAAAAAAAGCCTGCCAGCTGGCAGACTTTTTTAATTTAAACACATAGAATTTATTAAAAACCTTTATGAACTCCCACCATAACGGCATTCGATGTGCCGGGTTGAGTTAATGCAGCGTTCGTCCCTGCATCAACAATGGCTGAGTAGGATGATGGCACGCCTTCGGTTGCACGATTGAATGCTGCATAAAGATGCGTTGTCTTTGAGAGCGTATATACGGTCGATACATTAATGATGGCAGGATTTCCTGGGCCGCTGTTGTGTGCATAGTTAAGCCCTATGCGCATTGCAGGCATCATTTGTGTTTCAGCCCCTAGTACGTAAGTGTTGGTTGAATCACCGCTTTCTGGGCTGAAGTGCACATAGTTGGCAGCTAGTTTTACAGTGCCAACCGGGACGCTCGCTCCGATTAACCATTGTCTATATTGCGCATCTCGATCCGACATGGCTCCCACAACAGTCACATCCCCAAACGCATAACCTAGGTTTCCTGATAGCAGTCGATTTCTGGAAGAGGAGCCCGCAATACCGCCAAAGGAATACAACAGACTTCCGTTAAACCCACCCATTGAGTCGGATGGCAGGCTGTAGGTAATTGAATTGGGAATAAAAAATCCACCCGTCGTGGCAAAGCCTGGATCCGCATCGGTACCGCCGGTGTAGGCAGGTACGCTGGTGCCCACGCTATTGAGTACCGTACCTGCTCTGTGCATTTGCAAAGCAGGCACATAAAAATTATTGCCTGCTAATCCCAAGACAGAGGTGTAGGCATTTATAAAGGGAGATAGATTAAGACCCGCCCTAAATGTACCGAATGATCCAGCTACGCCTACATTGGCCAAACGACTGAAGATGCCAGTAGTACCGCCATTCGCGATAGAGCCGGTGCCGGCGTTATAACCGCCTTCGAGATGAAAAAGGCCGCGCATTCCACCGCCGAGATCTTCTGTTCCCTGTATGCCCCAAACAGAAGGAGCCCAGTTACCTTCTCCAAAGCTTGTGCGTCGATTGTCTCCGGCACCTATGCCGCTAGCGCTGACCACCGATGCATCGATATTGCCATAAAGGGTGAGGTTAGCTTGCGCCCAAGCCGAGCCACTTACTAGCAGTGGCACTACGACGAATGCAAGAATCTTTTTCTTCATTACGATACCTCCCGTGGTTGATAGATCTTTCGAGAGTTTGGAGGTAAGTAAGTTTTCAATAGCGGTTGTGATCAACTAGTTTGCGCGTATCTTTTGTGAAGCTTCAATAGAGTGCTTAAGATTGACGAATTGTTGCGATTGAAAATTTAAAAAATTGCGTTTGATTTCCTCTTCAGTTTTGCGCGCTGCGGTCGATAGGTGTAAGAGAGGAGAAAGTCCGCCTCAAATAGGAAACTTGCTAAATTTGTTAGTTTCAGAGCGACGGACCTTAATGCCTCGAGTGGGCCTCGATTTTTTGGAATAGTCCATGAAGCTAAAAAGCCTGAATGAAGACGAGTACAGAATTTTGCAAATGGTGGTTAAGGAGTTTTATGTCGCGCTGCCAGAAAGCCTAAAGACATACAGCTTGTTTTCTACGCATGTTATTAGCAAAGCGCTACATCACTATGGGATTAAGACCCGGGTTATCCCTGCACGTCTGTGGTGTTCGAATTTAAAAACTGAAAAAGAATTCGTCGGTGGATGTTTTAATTTTGAAGACGCCGAAAAATGGAATGGCCACGTGATTTGTTTGGTGGGCGACTGGTTAGTCGATGCCGCGATTTATCACTTAAATCCAACGTTCGGTTATCAGGTTCCCAAAATTATTGCTCAGCGTATTGTTTACCCAGAGCCACAAATCTACACGCGATATAGACTGAATAAAAAAACGGAATTCGTTTGGTATCGTTTACCTGCAAATTTACCGACTATCCCATTAGTGGGATACGAAGATTTCATGCACCGCTATCTGCCGACGTTGATAGGGCATATTGATCGTTTAAGGGCTGCTCCAGAAAAGGTGGTTATTCCAGAACAAATCACTCTGGTTGACGAGTCCGTTGAAGATTTGGTTGAAGGAGCAACAGAAAATTCTGCCGAGTCCAACTCTGTGTCTGAGTCTGAGTCCGAAGGGGAGGGCATTGCAGAAGAAGCGACTGCAGAACTTAATGACGAGTTGATTGAAGTTGACGCACCGGAGCTTATCGCTGATGCTAAAGTGGCTCAGGAAGCGGTCGCCGAAACGGTGTAAGAGACTAGAGGTATTTAGTGCGTGCGGCTGACAGCAAAGGCGGCCAGCTCTAGAAGCGCAGCTTTGTTCGGCCCATCCGGAATACTTTTTATGGCTTCGGCTGCGCGTAGACTGGCGGCTTCGGCTTTTTGTCGCGTGTATTCCAATGCACCCGACTGCGTAATGGCTGACAAAATTTCATCGAAATGTAATTCGTCCCCATTAGCGATGCAGTTGCGAACCAACTCACGTTGTTGCTCGGTACCGTTTTGAAGTAAGTAAATAAGCGGCAGGGTGGGCTTACCTTCACGTAGATCGTCGCCGACATTTTTCCCAATATCAGCTTGGTTACCAGAGTAATCCAGCACATCATCAATCAATTGAAACGCTGTGCCGAGTGATCGGCCGTACTCAGCCGCTGCCGCAATGGCAGACTCCGGAGCGCCGGCGATCAGGCAGCCCAATTCTGTACCGGCCTCAAAGAGTTTTGCGGTCTTTGATCGAATCACTTGTAAGTAACGCTCTTCGGTAACGTCCGGATCATGCATATTCATTAGCTGAAGGACTTCGCCTTCGGCAATCACATTGGTTGCGTCGGCAAGGATTTGCATGATGCGCATGCTATTGACAGATACCATCATCTGAAAAGCGCGCGAATACACAAAATCACCCACAAGTACCGAGGCGGCATTGCCAAAAAGTGAATTTGCGGTTTGTCGGCCTCGACGTAATTCCGACTCATCGACAACGTCATCGTGCAACAACGTCGCCGTATGTATAAATTCGATAACAGCGGCTAATTTGTGATGATCATGTCCCTTGTAACCCCAAGCATTTGCCATCAATAAGACCAGTGCTGGGCGTATTCGCTTGCCGCCAGCGCTTATGATGTAGTCTGCAATTTGGCTGACTAGCGGTACATCGGAGAACAGCTGGGCCCGGATGGTGTCGTCCACGGCCTTCATATCGGCGGCTATGATCGCCAGCGAAAGCGTTGGGGAAGCAGGGTTTGGAGCGGACACGGGAGCGGCAGCCTCTAAATAGATAAAGGTTGCGATTATACGACGCCCCTCATGGACTTGATTTCTGGGGCTACAGGCTTGCCGTCTAGCGGATGATTAATCGAGACGTCATTTCGGGCTTTGACCCTAGGGCTAAGTCCATGTATAATTTGAGGTTTTCCCGAATCTGCGCGGGGTTTGCGCTTTTGGGCTAGAAAGCCGTCTGATCAACGTTAGGTTCGGACGTGTCCCGATTGATAGATAGATGAGGTTCCCATGTACGCGGTCATAAAAACCGGTGGCAAACAATACAAAGTTGCCGCTGGTGAAAAACTTAAAGTAGAACAGATACCGGCAGACATAGGCTCCGAAATCACATTGGATCAAGTGCTCGCATTGGGCGCGGGTGACACCATTAAATTTGGTGCGCCGTTGGTTCAAGGTGCTAAGGTGCTGGCTACGGTAGTGGCGCATGGTCGTCACGACAAGGTAAAGATTTTCAAGATGCGTCGTCGTAAGCATTATCAAAAACGTCAAGGCCATCGCCAAAATTACACCGAGCTGCAAATTGTCTCTATCAACGGCTAAGCCGTTGAGCGAAATAACCCAGTAATCAGGAGCATTAAATGGCACACAAAAAAGGCGGCGGCACTACGCGCAATGGCCGTGATTCAGAGTCGAAACGACTTGGCGTCAAGGTTTACGGTGGTCAGGCCATCAACGCTGGCGGCATCATCGTTCGTCAACGTGGTACTAAGCTGCATGCAGGCGAAAACGTCGGTATGGGTAAAGATCACACACTGTTCGCGCTGGTTAATGGCAAAGTTCAGTTTGCAACTAAGGGCGCTTTAAAGCGTCACGTAGTCATGGTCGTACCTGCCTGATAATTCCAGGCGCATCCTGCGAAGAGGCTCTGCCGTGCAGGTAGGGCCTTTTTTCTTTTAGGGCGGCAAATCATGAAGTTCATTGACGAAGCAAAAATCGAAGTTGTGGCCGGTGACGGTGGCAACGGTGTTGCATCGTTTTGCCGAGAAAAATTCCGTCCTTTTGGCGGGCCCGATGGCGGTGATGGCGGTAAAGGCGGAAGTATTTTCGCTATCGCTGATCGTAATATCAATACGCTGGTCGACTATCGTTTCGCAAAATTGCACCGTGCAAAGCATGGCGAGAATGGCCGTGGCGCTGATTGCTACGGCAAGGGCGCAGATGACATTTATCTCCGTATGCCCGTTGGCACACTCGTGATTGACCACAATGATGGCGCGATCATTGCCGACTTGACTGAGCATGGTCAGGTGGCGTTGCTGGTCAAAGGTGGCGAGGGTGGTTGGGGCAACATTCATTTCAAAACATCGACTAACCGCGCTCCGCGCCAGAAGAGTGACGGCAAAGAAGGTGAACGGCGCGATTTGAAATTAGAATTGAAAGTGCTTGCAGATGTGGGCTTACTTGGAATGCCCAATGCAGGTAAATCCACATTCATTGCGGCCGTATCGAATGCTAGGCCAAAGATCGCAGACTATCCCTTTACCACCTTGCATCCCAACTTGGGCGTGGTGCGTGTCAGTCATGAAAAAAGTTTTGTCATTGCCGATATACCCGGTTTAATTGAAGGCGCTGCTGATGGCGCTGGATTAGGTGTGCAATTTTTACGGCATTTACAGCGCACCCGACTGTTATTACATATCGTTGATCTTGCACCCTTTGATGAAAATATTCATCCTGCAAAAGAAGCCAAGGCAATCGTCAAAGAACTAAAAAAATACGACCAAACCTTGTTTGATAAGCCGCGTTGGCTAGTGCTTAACAAACTCGATATGGTTCCAGATGATGAACGTGCTAAACGCGTAAAAACATTCGTCAAAGAGTTTGGCTGGAAGGGCCCTGTATTTCAAATATCCGGACTGACTCGTGAAGGCTGCGAGGATTTGGTAGTTGAAATATATGATTATCTGGCTACTCAACGACAGCAAGAACAGCGTGAGCAGTCGGGCGTCGCTGAGCTTGCGATGGACGTAGCCTCGGTTGAGGCTGATGATCCTCGTTTCAAGCTGATCGAATAAACGAAAACTTCCCTTATCTTCTGATACCAACGTCATTGGTCTAATCGATGCAATCTGTCATTCAGCAATCACAACGACTCATTGTTAAAGTTGGTTCGTCTCTCGTCACGAATGAGGGCAAAGGACTGGATCATGCGGCGATTGGTAAATGGGCTGATCAGATCGCTCATTTACGCACACTGGGTAAACAAGTGGTGTTGGTCAGTTCTGGTGCCATCGCCGAAGGTATGCAGCGTTTAGGATTTGAAAAAAGACCGAGTGGCGTGCATGAGCTTCAGGCATGTGCCGCGGTGGGTCAGATGGGCTTAGCCCAAATTTATGAATCCAGTTTTGGTCGTCACGGATTGCGTACGGCCCAAGTATTGCTGACACATGCTGATTTGGCCGATCGCGAGCGCTATCTCAATGCACGTTCTACACTTTTCACCTTGCTCGACTTTGGTGTCGTCCCCGTAATTAATGAAAACGACACCGTGGTGACTGACGAGATCAAGTTTGGTGACAACGACACACTTGGTGCGTTGGTAGCGAATTTGATTGAAGCAGATGCCTTGATCATCTTGACCGACCAGCGCGGTTTATACACATCCGATCCGCGAAAAAATCCTAATGCAGAATTTATTCATGAAGCGAAAGCTGGCGATCCCGCTTTAGAAAGTATGGCCGGTGGCGCCGGAACAGGTATTGGTAGCGGAGGCATGCTTACCAAAGTCTTGGCCGCGCGCCGCGCCGCGAGTTCGGGCGCAAGCACTGTTATTGCGTGGGGCCGAGAAGACCACGTGTTGGTTCGCTTAGCCGAGGGTGAGGCGATTGGCACTCAGCTGACGGCCGAGACAGCTCGTTTAACTGCGCGCAAACAGTGGATGGCAGATCATCTGCAAACAGCTGGCAAAGTAGTGCTTGATGCGGGAGCCGTGCAAAAACTCACAGCAGAAGGTAAGTCACTCCTGCCTATTGGCGTGACTGATGTGAGTGGTGAATTTGGCCGCGGCGATGTGATTACTTGCGTTGACCCATCCGGCGTGTCGGTTGCTCGGGGTATCTCTAATTACGCTAGCGCTGAAGTTCGGCGCATTCTGCGCAAACCATCATCAGAGATCGAGGCCATCCTGGGTTACGTAGAAGAGGTTGATCTTATTCATCGAGATAACTTGG
>CAINAY010000220.1 GCA_903846425.1 uncultured Noviherbaspirillum sp. | reverse complement strand
TTTGCACTCGGCGTGACATCAATTAATCCCAACGACATACCGAGCATCGTTTGTGTAAGCGATTGATCGGGCGCGCTGGCAAACACGCGCGCCATCCAATCGGTTATGCGTATCGTTGTGCCCCGATCAGCTTGCCGCTTATGTTCGAATGTCGTGAAAGCTACCGGCGACATTTCTTTCGCTAATAAATCAGCCAGCACAACAGCATCTCGTAATCCCAAATTCAGTCCTTGCCCTGCAACAGGATGCAACGTTTGCGCTGCATTGCCGATAGCAAGTGTTCGCGCTGTGTTGATTGCCTGAGCATTTAAACCGAGTGGGTAGGTGGATCGTGATCCTACGTTGATAAAGCGTCCCACGCGTTGTCCAAAGGCCTGTTGTAGTGCCTGAAGAAATGCTTCATCTGCGAGCGCCATTAATTGTTCACTATGCTCAGGACGCACACACCAGCCCAAGGCATAGCCTCCTGCTTGCGGTAGTAATGCTAACGGTCCTTCTTCGGTGAATCGTTCAAACGCACGATCTGGTCGTGGCGAACTCGTTTCTACTCTAGCGACGATGGCACATTGCTGATAATCGCGGTGCTTGGCTCTTAGCGCTTGCTCACCAAATACGCCGCCCTCAGCCTGTATCGCAAGCTTTGCAGTGAGGGTCTGGCCATCGGATAACTCTATCGATACTTGGTCGCTATCTTCATTGATGCTGGCAATGCGTGACGGTCTGATTTGATGTAATTCAGAGTTAGATAAGCCATCAGCCAGAGCGCTTACGACATCACCATAGCGGCAAACATAGCCGAGCGCGGGTAGCTTATATTCAGCTGCTTCGATTAATGTGCGGCCAAAACTGCCGCGACGTGAGATGTGAATTTCTTGAATGGGTGTGGCCGTAGTTGGCCAGCCATGAATTTGTTCGAGTAGCTGTCGACTTCCGTAAGACAGCGCGACCGAACGTGGATCTTCCGCAGCTACTGAAAGCGATTTAGCATCGATCACGGCAATTTTATGTGCATCGATGCCACGCGCAATCAGCATGCCTGCGATGGCCAGACCCACGGGCCCGCCACCTGCAATCGCTATGTCGACCTGTGTTTGCATATGAGTCGATGAGTGGATTAAGCGCGCATTACTGCTTCGATTTCAGCAATGGTTTTCGGTGCTTTGTACGTCAAGATGTCGCAGCCCGATGCAGTAACTAAGGCATCATCTTCAACACGTATGCCTATGTTCCAAAATTCTTTTGGAACACCTTCTGCCGGACGAACATAGATGCCAGGTTCTATCGTTAGCACCATACCGGGCATCAGTGTGCGCCACGGTTTTTGCTCACCCTCAGGCACATGATCGCGATAGTCACCTACATCATGCACATCCATGCCTAACCAGTGGCCGGTTCTGTGCATATAGAACTGACGGTAGTCACCGTTGGCGATCACATCTTCTAATGAACCGACTTTATTTTTATTCAGTAGACCGGTGTCTAACATGCCTTCTGCAAGCACTTTAAGCGCGGCATCGTGTCCATCGGTAAAACGTTTACCTGGTGCGGTTACGGCAATGGCTGCAGCTTGCGCATTTAAAACAAGTTCATACAATACTTTTTGTGGTCCACTGAATTTGCCGTTCACAGGAAAAGTGCGGGTGATATCGGATGCGTAGCTATCTAATTCGCAGCCCGCATCGATGAGTACTAAATCACCGTCACGTAATTCAGCATCACCTGCACGGTAATGTAAAACGCAAGCATTCGCACCGGTCGCAACGATAGAGCCGTAAGCGGGAAACTGAGAACCCTGACTGCGGAATTCATGCAGTAATTCGGCTTCAAGATGATATTCGCGCAAACCAGCTTTAGACGTTCGCATCGCTCGCGCATGAGCCTGCGAGCTGATATCAGCAGCGCGCTGCATGATGGCTATTTCATACTCGTCTTTGATCAGGCGCATATCATTTAGCAGCACTCGGATATCGACAGCTTTACTCGGCGCAGTAATACCAGCTCGCGCTTGTGCACGAACCGAATTCAGCCATGCTTGTATCTGTGCATCGAGCTTCTGGCTGCTGCCTAGCGCATAAAACAAGGCATTCACATTCGCCATTAATTTCGGTAATTCAGTATCAATGGTATCGATGGCATGACCGGCATCAAAACCAAACTTTTCTTTCGCTGCTGCTGGGCCGTAACGATAACCATCCCAAATTTCGCGTTCTTCATTTTTTTCGCGACAAAATAAAATAGCTTGATCAGTCGCCCCCGCGATCAGCACCAGCGTGGCCTCGGGTTCAGTGAAGCCTGTCAGATAATAAAAATAGCTGTCATGTCTATAAGGATAGTCAGCGTCTGCATTACGCATGACTTCGGGTGCGGTCGGAATGATGGCGACGCCACCGCCTTGTTCACGCATTTTGGCCAGCACGCGTGCGCGCCGTTGGGCATAAGGATTCATGTCAGTTCTTGTAGTGAAGTGGTGCATTCAGTTGTTCTAGTCGCTCCACGGTTCCGACGTCAGTCCAGTCCCCGCGGTAAAGCTCGCCGCCTATTCTGCGCTGATCTGCTAATTCGCGCAGGATGGGTGCTAGTTTGGCTGAATCACCTGCAGTCAGTTGATCAAACATTTCGGGTCGGTAAACGCCGATACCTGAGAAGGTGTATCGAGGCTCACCTTGATTGGCAATAGAAAAATTCGCTAGTGCGAAATCACCCTCGGAATGATGTGCAGGATTTTTTACCAAATACAACCAAGCGAGATCACGTGTGTGATGTGGATGCGGTGTGCCCCAAACATCATTCTCTTCCAGCACATCTTTGACTTTAGAAAAATCGAAATGCGGGCAATACACATCACCCGCAATCGCAACGAAGGCTTGGTCTCCCAATAAATGGCGCGCCTTGGCTATACCACCTGCGGTTTCGAGTGCCGTGCCTTCGGGGGAATACACAATGCTTGCACCGAGTTGATCACCGTTACCGAGTGCATCTTCGATCATGTGACCTAGATGCGCATGATTGATAATGATTTCAGTAATTCCAGCACGAACCAAATTTAAAATGTGCCACACAATTAAGGCACGCCCCCGCACCTGCAACAAAGGTTTGGGGCAGGTGTCCGTGAGTGGTCGCATACGCTCGCCACGACCGGCGGCAAAAATCATCGCCTTCATGACATCAAAACGTAAATCCTACGCCAGTAGTATTTTCTTCTAGCGTATCGAGTAGTTTGATGAGTGGCGAAAATTCTTTGTATCGATACGCCGTTTTGCGGGTGTATTCCATAACGAGTGGAATATCTGCCAGATAGCCATCCTTACCATCACGGTGATATAGGCGTGCAAAAATACCCAGCACTTTTAGGTGACGCTGTAGGCCCATGAATTCGAAGTCACGATAAAACATATCGACATCGGGATTCACGGGTAGCCCTGCGCGACGCGCGCGTTCCCAGTAGCGTATCGCCCAGTCCAGCACCATTTCTTCATCCCACTGGATATAGGCATCGCGCAGTAGCGAGACCAAATCGTAGGTGATCGGGCCGTACACCGCGTCTTGAAAATCCAAAATGCCGGGATTACCTTTATCCATCACCATCAAGTTGCGCGAATGATAGTCGCGGTGCACGTAGACCGGAGGTTGCGCGAGGTTGTTCGCCAAAATGCAGTCGAATACTTTGTTCAAAGACTCGGACTGGGCATCAGTTAATGTGGCTTTTAAATGTTTATTGATATACCAGTCGGGAAACAACATGAGTTCGCGATGGAGTAGAGGTCGATCGTAGTCGGGCAGCTGCCCCGGTTTGCTTTGGGTCTGTAGCAAAATCAGTGCATCGATCGCGTCCATATATAGCTTGTGGGCGGTATCGACGCTGAGCTGTTTTAAGTAGGTCGTGGAGCCTAAGTCCGATAGCAGCAGAAAGCCCTGCTCAATATCGCTAGCTAGCACCTTAGGCACCGTAACGCCTGTGCCCCCAAATAAGCTGGCCACTTGGATAAATGGACGAACATCTTCTTGCGGTGGCGGCGCATCCATCACGATCAGGGAATCGCCTTGAGCTGTGTCCACTCGGAAATAACGACGAAAACTGGCATCCGCTGAGGCGGGTCGCAATGTATCGGTGAGGGGTTGGGGCGTATCGATCTGGGCTAGCCAGTCGGTGATTTTTGCTAAACGTGCATCGTTTTTAAGAGAATCAGGCATGGAGAACGCAGAATAACAAGTTGAAAAGCACGGCTGCTGCTGTTAGCGCAGTGTGTTCCCATATAATAAGGGATTCGCCTCACAATGCGGCGCTCACTATGCCGCGTCTCTCTTCATGATCCCGCGATTGCCTATTCAACAACCCGTTGCTGTACTGCGCTTAAGTGCCATTTCTATTGCGCTGGCCTCGTTGCCTGTGTTGGGTATAGCGCAGGAGCGCACATGGCTAGCCGGCTCCGTTGATGACAAAGCGCCAACCGAAGTTCAGGCGGATCAAATCACCGGTCGGCCCGATCGCGACATCAACATGGATCAGGGTGTTGAAATAATCCGTGGCAAAACGCTGATACAAGCGGACCACATGCATTACGACATGGTGGAAGACAAGGTCGAGGCAAGCGGTCATGTACGAGTCGCAAAAGAAGGCAATGTATTTACGGGTACCGAGCTGCGCTTAAAGCTGGATACAGGCGAAGGTGTGATGCAGAGCCCGATTTATAAGTTAATTCGAAAGAATGCCCATGGCAAAGCTGATCGTATCGACTTTCAGTCACAAGATTTAGCGACCGTCATTGGTGGTTACTACACCACTTGCAGCCAGCCTGAGCCAGATTGGTATTTGCGCACGGGATCACTAACATTGGACAATGGCAGGGAGATCGGTGTCGCCAAAGATGCTGTTTTGGTGTTCAAGGGTGTGCCGCTGGCAGGAACGCCGCATATTTCTTTTCCGCTCAGTGACGAACGAGTTTCAGGCTTTCTAGCTCCCACTATTGCGACCTCGACCTCAGGTGGTCTCGAAGTAACGACGCCTTATTACTGGAACATTGCACCCAACCGAGATTTTGTTCTTGCTCCGCACTTCATTACGCGACGTGGCTTGATGCTGGGCGGTACGGCTCGTTATCTGGGCGAACAATATTCAGGTCAAACCCGTTTTGAGGTCATTGATCGCGATAACCAGACGAACGAAAGTCGCTATGCGATTTCATCGCGCCACAAAGAAGACTTAGGTTCTGGTTTGACGTTTACGTCAAACTTGAATGTGGCATCGGACAATAATTACGCCCAGGATTTCCCGTTTAGCCACGTATGGGCCTATCAGCCTGGCGTTAGCCGTCGTGTGTTGCCACGTGATCTTAGAGTCGATTATGGTTCGCAAGATTCAAATGCCAGTGTTCGAGTGATCGAATATCAAATTCTTCAGGATTCGAATTTGAGCGCTAAGATTTTGGCTCCCTATAGCCGTTTGCCTCAGTTGAGATACAACTATTACGGCGACAACGAAGGAAATCTCAGTTGGAGTGTCGCCTCCGAATTCACGCGCTTTTATAACTCCATGGTGCCGGTGGTTGGGATGCCGCGTCAGGGCGATCGCATGGTGTTAAATCCACGATTGACCTATAACTATTCTAGCGGCGGTTTTTTTATACGCCCCAGTGTTTCTGCGCATGAGACCGTACATCGTCTTGACGATACGGCAGACTCAGCTATGAAAGCGCCATCACGATTTCTACCGACGATATCGATTGATTCTGGTCTTATTTTTGAACGTGAGGCCAGCTTGTTTGGTAATGCGGCGGTACAAACACTTGAGCCCCGTTTGTTTTATACCCGCACACCGTATAAGCGACAAGATTCGCTGTTGTATCCCAACTTCGATTCCAGTGAAGCAGATTTCAACTACGCGACTGTATTTAGAGAAAACCGTTTTGTCGGCAGTGACCGTATTGGCGATTCCAATCAGTTGACTTCGGCATTAATGACGCGCTACCTAGAAACTAACGGAGTAGAGCGAGTACGTTTGGCAGTCGCGCAGCGTTTTTCATTTGCTGAACAACGTGTATCGCTGAATCAATCGACTACCGCCTCTTCTGAAACGCGTTCCGATTTATTGTTTTTGGGTTCTGGGCGCGTTACGGATCAGTTACGATTAGACTCGAATTTCCAGTATAGTCAGACGCGGACCGAACTTAATCGTATGAACCTTGGCGCTTTCTGGCAGCCTGCGCCAATGAAAGTGTTGAATGTCCAATATCGTCGTGATGTTCGTAATTTGCCAAACGACCCCAACTCTAATTTCGAATTGATTGATATTTCAAGTCAGTGGCCTATTGGCGACCGTTGGTATGGAGTTGGACGGCTTAGCTATTTACTCAAGGAGAGTAAGTTGGGCCAATCGCTTGCTGGTTTGGAGTACAAAGCGGATTGCTGGATTTTTAGAATGATTGGCCAAAAAGTTCCAACTGCGCAGGGTGTGTCGAATACGATGTTCTTCCTGCAGCTGGAATTTAATGGATTGTCTATGTTGGGAGCAAATCCTATGAAGGCTCTGCGCGCTAACGTGCCTGGCTATCAACCCTTGGGTCAGACGGACTATCCCTACGAAACTTATTAACTAAGACTATGATTAAAATGAGTGACTTTGTAATGATGGCGATGAAACGTTTTATAAGTTGTTTGGTTGTGGCTTTAGTGGTGAACTCAAGTAGTTTTGCTCAAGATAAGAGTGCGCCGAAACAACCTGTACTTGTAGATGCCATCGTTGCTGTTGTTAACACCGACGTCATTACGCTAAAAGAATTAGATGATCGTGTTCGTTTGGTTGAGCAGCGACTACAACGTCAAAACACGCAAATGCCACCGCGTGAAGTATTGCAGCGTCAATTACTCGAACGAATGATAGTCACACGAGCTCAAATGCAGTTGGCTAGAGATAGCGGTATTCGGGTTGACGACATTATGTTAGACCGTGCTGTGTCGCGCATAGCTGAGCAAAATCAGTTATCACTTCAAACCTTCCGTGATCAACTTGAGCGAGATGGATTGTCCTTCGCACGATTTAGAGAAGAAATCCGCGAAGAGATTACCTTGCAACGTTTGCGTGAGCGTGAAGTCGATAACAAATTACAGATAGGTGAATCCGAAGTTGATAATTATCTGGCGGCATCTGCGGGTAAGAACGATGCCGGACAACAGGAATTAAGTCTGGCGCAAATATTGGTGCGGATACCAGAAAATGCATCGCCTCAGCAAATAGCGGATCGTCGTAAGCGTGCCGAGACCGCAATCGCGCAACTAAAATCCGGTGCTGATTTTGCTAAGACCGCCGCCAGTTTTTCTGACGCAGGTGATGCGCTAAACGGCGGCGACCTCGGTTGGCGCAGCGTTTCGCGCTTACCGCAATTGTTTGTCGATGCGGTAGAAAAAATCAATGAAGGTGAAATTGCTTCCATAGTGCGTAGCGCGAATGGTTTTCATGTAATCAAACTGAATGGCCGTCGTACTGCTTCGCTAGCGAAAGGTGCGTCGGGCACTATGGTGCAACAAACGCGCGCGCGGCACATACTAATCAAGGTCAATCAGATCGTCTCTTCGGTCGAGGCGCGTCGCAAATTGGTAGAGTTGCGAGAACGTTTGGATAATAAAGCGGCAAAATTTGAAGATTTAGCTCGTCTCTATTCCAATGATGGATCGGCGAGTAAAGGCGGGGATCTTGGTTGGATTTATCCCGGCGATACCGTGCCAGAGTTTGAGCGTGGTATGAATGCGTTGAGTCCCGGTGAAGTTTCTCAGCCTATCGAATCACCGTTTGGTTTTCATTTGATTGAAGTTTTGGAGCGTAAGACGGAAGAAGTCTCGCGTGAGCGTCAACGCATGATGGCGCGCCAGTCATTACGCGAGCAAAAACTTGACGAAGCCTATGAAGATTGGTTACGTCAGCTGCGTGATCGCGCCTATGTCGAGTATCGACTAGACGAATTCAATCAGCGTCAGCCGTAATCGGTCGGCTGTATGTTTTGTCCGCGCATTGCCATTACTTGCGGAGAGCCAGCCGGTGTAGGACCAGAGATTTCTGTACGTGCGGCCTTAGAAACGGCTGACAGTGAAATCGTTTTAATTGGTGATGCAATTCAAATTAAGTCACTGGCTGCGCAAATAGACCCTCACCAAATTATTCACTTAATTAAAGCGGGTGATCTTTCAATAGCACCGAGACAAGCGGGCCGCATTCAGGTGATCGACTGCCCGCTCACAGTTAGGCCGATTCCCGGCCAGCTCGATCCTCGTAATGGGCGATCGGTACTGCAAACGCTGGATATCGCGATTGATGGCGCCCTGCATCAGCAGTTTGATGCGATAGTCACTGCGCCAGTTCAGAAAAGTACTATCAATGATGCCGGAGTCGCTTTCACCGGCCACACCGAATACCTCGCCGAGAAAACAGATACAGCGCAAGTGGTGATGATGTTAATGGGTCCGGCAGGTGATTACACCTTGCGCGTTGCGTTAGCGACGACTCATTTAGCGTTAAAAGATGTTTCAGCAGCGATTACTCAGTCTGGTTTATTCCGGACGCTGGAAATTATTCACAATGACTTGATTCATCGATTTGGTATT
>CAINAY010000219.1 GCA_903846425.1 uncultured Noviherbaspirillum sp. | reverse complement strand
CCGATAGCTTGGTTGGCTGTGGGTCTGCCATTAGCGTATGGCATTTGGGTAACGCTGCAAAAATCGGCGGTACTTTTTAAATAAACGACGCCGTGTCGTCGTACAGAGGGCAGGCCTTTGTGCCTGCCCTCTGACGTTTTTGGGGCAGTCGTTTAGACTTAGGGAGACGCTGATTATTCAGTCTTTCCTTAGCGCTCTATTTATCAGGAGAAGTAATGAGCATCACCCTTGAACTTGTGCGTGACGCTTTGTCGCAGGTTATCGACCCAAACACAGACAAAGATTTCATCAGTAGTAAATCCGCTAAAAATATTCAAATTGATGGGGCGGATGTTCAGCTCGATATCGAGCTGGGGTATCCCGCTAAAAGTCAGATAGATGAGCTACGTGAACGTGCCGTCAAAGCGATTCAGGCGATTCCCGGCGTGGGCAAGGTCACTATCAACGTATCAGTAAAAATCGTGGCACATGCTGTGCAACGCGGCGTTAAGTTGATGCCAAACGTGCGCAACATCATCGCTGTCGCCTCCGGTAAGGGCGGTGTCGGTAAATCCACTACTGCGGTTAATCTCGCGTTGGCGTTGGCAGCCGAAGGTGCCAGTGTTGGTTTGCTCGATGCGGATATCTATGGCCCTTCGCAACCTATGATGATGGGTGTGACCGGCAAGCCCGACTCGCATGACGGTAAAACCATGGAGCCTTTAGAAAACTATGGCGTGCAGGTGGCTTCGATTGGTTTCATGATTGATCCCGATCAGCCTATGGTCTGGCGTGGGCCTATGGTTACTCAGGCTTTGCAGCAGCTATTAGAGCTAACCAATTGGCGAGATTTAGATTATTTAGTGGTTGATATGCCACCGGGTACCGGAGACATTCAACTGACGTTGTCGCAAAAAGTTCCGGTGACGGGTGCGGTGATAGTCACCACGCCGCAAGATATTGCGCTGCTTGATGCGCGCAAGGGTTTAAAGATGTTTGAAAAAGTCGGTATTCCCATACTCGGCATCATTGAAAACATGAGCACGCACATTTGCAGCAATTGCGGTCATGCCGAAGCGGTGTTTGGTGAAGGCGGTGGTGCAAAGATGTGCCAAGAGTATGGCGTTGATTTTCTTGGAGCTTTGCCACTCACCATGTCGATTCGTCAGCAGGCTGATTCGGGTAAACCCACCGTTGTCGCCGATCCTGATGGACAGACTGCACAGATTTACAAACAGATTGCACGCAAGCTAGCTGTTAAGGTGGCCGAGAAAGCCAAAGACCTAAGCAGCAAATTCCCCAGTATCGTGATTAAGAATGATTGATTTACATCTGTGAATCGCTGCGCGATTATTCAGGCAGGGCAGAGCGATGAAAATGCTCGATTTTCCAAAGCCCTTCGCGTTTGCGTGCAGCGATGCTTAAGCGACCCATCAGATCGTCTGAGTGATTATTGTCAGTGATAGTTATTTTGTTGAGCGCGGCAATAATCGCCACGTCGTCGCCAAGGGCAGTTACGTGGATATCCGTTAGTACTGACACGTAGCGACTGGAACCCAATAAACTATTTTCAAAATAGTTTCGAATGCCATCGGTACCGGCGACAATGGCTTTGCTACTCGTCCCAAAAAATACAGCATCCGGCGCAAACAGGGCCATCAACGCATTCATATCAGCCTGAGTAAAAGCAGATGACCAGCGTTCGGCTAGCTCACGTGCGTCATTGATCGTTTGCGTCATGAGGTTTTTGGGCTCGAAATGTGAAGTTTGGACGTGTATTAAATCACCGCGTAAATAGACGGCGCATTCTAGCCCATTATTTTATTAGTATTAAAGCAATTCACTCCATTTGCTTTGACAGTGGGTTGTGCATTACAGTTAGTACTAGAGTCAGTTTAATGGAGAAGAAAATGTTTGGATTATTTGTTTTTGTGGTTTCGCTGCAGTCAGAAATTAATGTGTCAAATCACTTGGATCGTGCCGATTGCCAGGTCGCTGCGACCGCTATTCAAACAAGTGGTGATATTAAAGATGTTCGCTGCGTTTACTTCAAGCCAAAAAGCGTAGAAGAAAGTTAAGAACAATTCCATCCAACGTTAACGAGTCAGGTCGCAGAAATAAAGCATGACATACAGCGCGACTTAAAGCACTGTCCTGTCTCGTCAACGAAGGGTATGCATCTTTAATAACGGTTGTATTGTTCCAGCGCTTTGCGCATCGATTTTTCGCGTTCAATGATAGGAATCATTTTCGATTCTTTGTCATCGTACTGCTTTAAGAATTCGATCACTTTCTCTGCAGCTGCTGTCGGTACCACTACAACACCATCGGCATCTGCCACGATGTAATCCCCCGGATGCACCATGATCTCGCCGCATTTGACCGGGATCTGTTTATCAACGCTGATCATTCTGCCGACCGACGTCGCAGGGCTGACGCGGCGCGACCAGACTGGAAATTCCAGACGTCTGAGTTCAGAAATATCACGCACAGCACCATCAATAACGGCACCAGCCAGCCCACGCACCTTCGCCGTTGTGCCCATTAAATTTCCCATCGCAGCAATCTCTAATCCATCCTGCATCACATAAACCAGTACCGAACCCGCTGGCGCCTCATCCAAAATATCGAGAATGTGATTGGGGTATTTGCGCGTGTCATTTTTTAATACTGGCCGCATGAGGGCGGTGGCAGCCCGTCCGACGATACGTGAGTCATAAATAGGCTTCATGTCGGCCGACATCCAGCCACGCGCTCCCGTGGCTTCTTCAACCGCATCGGCGATATTGCCGGTACTGTTTTCAGGGCGTTTGAGCGCAGCGATGATTTGTTCAGGTGTGACAGCTTGCGCAAGGCTTATAAAGCCAAGCCCTAGCGTGACGCTAAGTAGTACACGTATTACTGTAGTTCGCATGGCGGTCTCCGGTTTTTGTTATTGAAATAATGGGTTGGTAAGTAGTAGCGTTTGAGTGCTTAATCGTTTAACTTCCAATGGGTGAATTATCGTGTGGAAGTATTTTAATTGATCAAAGTAAGACGCATAAAAAAAGCCAGCGTAAAGCTGGCTATTCGATCATCATGGCCTTTGCCTACTGATGAGGCGCTTCTTTCTCACGCATCTTAATTAAATCAGCTGCAGTCAATTCAACATCTTTGCCATCTATCGATACCAATATGCTGGTGTTGGTTTTGATAGCAAGGTCTTCTGCTGAGCGAGCGGCACGAAGCATCGCATCATATGAACCAGCTAAATCTGGGTCAGACGAAGTACGGATATCTTTAGGGTTCATTTGTTGCTCCAGTCGATTAACTTGGTTGGGCGGGTATAGCTATCAAAGTAAGCCCACGAGTCCACAACCTTGCTGTAGCGCTTATGGAAATTTTCTAAACCCGCTTTAAACCTTCGGCGAATTATATCCTCAGGAATGTTATGCCCACCTTGTAGAACGCGGCGGGCAACCCTTGATACAGCAATATCTTCATTAGGCAATGACAAAAACCATAGCTTAACTTGGTAGCCGAGATGTTGCCAGACAGTAGGTATGGCAACGAGGCATAGTAAAAAAAAGAAAATGCCCTCAGCAGATAAGTGCAGAGGGCATTGATTACTGATTCAAACGACTAAATTTTCTGCAAAAATAATCAAACCATTTTCGATAGCCTAAGAAGAAGCCAATTCAAAGTAGGTGGGTACTTACGACGCCACCTTTTTTGCAGCGCTCTCCGTGGCTCGAGCAGTGTTCGTTTTTGCGTTACCAACTGAGGCAGCGGATACAAAACTCATGATTTTATCTGGCTGTTTTTGTTTTTTCGGTTCTTTATTTCCGCGCTTTTGTCCTTTAGCCATCACGACCTCCGATCATTCAGTAGGAAAAAAAATTAATTCTTTTGGTCACTTGCTTTCTTTACTTCGGGTGTATGCGCAGGTGCCGGAGTTTTTTCGGGAGTGCTAGGCGTCGCTGCTGGAGTCGTCGCTTTTTCGTTCGGATTGTGGGGAGTGGTTGATTGCTGTGTCATAAGATTTACTCCTGTTGTGTGATCGTATGAAACCAAGATGGCTTTATTGACGACACATCTCACCCTATCACGTGGCGATTAAATCAAATTTGTTGGTTGTCAAAATTAAGCAGATGCTGACTATTTGATTTTTCATAGCATCATTTTTATCGGTTGATTTTCTATTTTTCGAAAAGACAATGCTATCGATTTTCTGAAGCTAAGAAAGCTCATTTACGACAAAGATTGGAACCAGATTACAACAGTCCCATGGTGCATCGCGTAGTGCAGTACTGTTTTATTTTAAGCATCGTCATTGCTTAGACTAAAAACTATTTGTTGCAAGGCCCGTCAATACTTTGCGCGATCAAATTAATTAAATAATTTTCGTGCAAAGACAGACCATGTACTAACACTGCCGATGCGAGCCATCTATGAAGCCAATAACAATCGCACTATCAACGCCTCAGCATACGCCCGTCAAAGCAGCACCCAAACCTATTTCTAAGCCGCCGAACCACAACGTCACAAAGGCGGCTACT
>CAINAY010000218.1 GCA_903846425.1 uncultured Noviherbaspirillum sp. | reverse complement strand
TATCGATATTTTCACTCACACTACGCCAGCCCCCGGAAGTGATGGAGGCGGTTTGCTAAATCCCATCATTGGTAGTTTGATGATGGTTGGATTTGCAACGCTGATTAGTACGCCGATTGGCATCTTCGCGGGTATGTACCTCGCTGAATATGGTGAAGAAAGTCGATTCGCTCAAACAACGCGTTTTGTTACAGATATTATGTTATCCGCTCCATCGATCGTGATAGGTTTGTTTATTTATGCGATCTACGTAGCGAACGTGCGGCATTTTTCTGGTTGGGCAGGTAGCTATGCCATTGCATTGATTGCAATTCCAGTGGTTGTCCGCACGACGGATAACATGCTTGCCCTAGTGCCGAGTAGTTTGCGTGAAGCTGCCTTCGCGCTCGGTGCCCCCCGTTGGAAAGTCGCCACGTTGATTCGTCTACGCGCTGTCAAGGCAGGTGTTCTTACCGGCATTCTATTGGCCGTAGCGCGTATTTCTGGCGAAACAGCCCCATTACTATTTACTGCACTGAACAATCAATTTTTGAGTACAGACATGAATGCGCCGATGGCGAATTTGCCGGTCGTTATTTTTCAGTTTGCCATGAGCCCTTACGATAACTGGCGTGAGCTAGCATGGGGCGGTGCTTTAATCATCACGTTCAGTGTGTTAGCGCTGAATATTTTGGCACGCATATTGGTTCGAACCGGCAAAAACAACGTATAGGAATAGTTATGAATAGCGTCCTGCTTGGTGATCCTCCAGAAACTACAGTGAATGATTCAATCACGATAAAAGTTCAAGATCTGAATTTTTATTATGGATCTTTTCAAGGCCTGAAAAACATTCAGCTGGATGTGTTCGATAAAAAAGTAACGGCTTTTATCGGTCCCTCTGGATGCGGTAAGTCGACGCTACTTCGCACCCTCAATCGTATGTACGATTTGTATCCTGGTCAGCGCGCAGAAGGTTCGATTATTTATAAAGGCAAAAACATTCTCGATAAAGATGTTGATGTGAATGTTTTGCGCGCAAAAATTGGTATGGTTTTTCAAAAGCCCACACCATTTCCTATGTCGATTTATGAAAACATCGCGTTTGGCGTGCGCTTGTACGAAAATCTTCCAAAAGGTGAAATGGACGAGCGAGTCGAATGGGCGCTCAACAAAGCCGCCATATGGACCGAAGTAAAAGACAAGTTACACAAAAGTGGTTTATCACTTTCGGGTGGTCAACAGCAGCGTTTGTGTATTGCGCGCGCTGTGGCCGTTAAGCCGGATATATTGCTGCTTGATGAACCTACCTCTGCCTTGGATCCTATTTCCACAGTCAAGATCGAAGAACTAATTAGTGAGTTGAAAGACGATTACACGATCGCGATTGTGACGCACAACATGCAACAAGCCGCTCGTTGTTCTGATTTCACCGCCTATATGTATCTGGGTGAGTTAGTTGAATTTGGCGAGACAGATAAAATCTTCCTGAATCCAAGCAAAAAAGAAACTCAGGATTACATTACCGGCCGTTTCGGTTAATTTTTTAATTAATGTGACGGATAAAGGATATAAGCATGCCTAACGAACACTCATCGAAACAATATGAGCTAGATCTGGAAGGAATACGTTCGCGTGTCCTGCAGATGGGCGGTATGGTTGAAAAGCAGTTTCACGATGCTATGAACTGTTTTCGTACGCTCAACGTTCAAGAAGCAGAGCGCATTATTGCTGCAGATGTTGAAGTCAATCAGATGGAAGTTGCCTTGGATGACGTGTGCAGCCATTTAATTGTGAAGCGCCAACCAGCTGCGAACGATCTTCGTACTGTTATGGCAACTATCAAGGTCATTACTGATCTTGAGCGTATTGGAGATGAAGCGACTAAAATCGCTCGAGCTGCCAGTGCGATACACCAGCGTGGATTAGTGCCGATCGCACATGAGGAGATTGTGCGTGTTATGGCTATCTCGGCAGGTCGTCAGTTGCATGATGCGTTGGATGCCTTTGCGCGTATGGATGAGAAACAAGCAACGCGCCTGATCGTGGCTGATGAAGAAATCGATCACGAATACCGTGCGGTGATGCGTAATGCCGTGACCTTCATGATGGAAGACCCACGCACGATTTCAGCAGCACTTGATACCGTGTGGGTTGCTAAAGCCATAGAGCGTATCGGTGACCATGCCAAGAATATCGCCGAATATGTGATATATATCGTCGAAGGAAAAGACATTCGACATACTGATTATGCAATTTTGCAGCAAGCCTCCCAGTAAACTGACTATTACTCGCCATGGCTAGCCGTTCTTCACCCATTTTGCTGGTTGAAGATGAGCTACCGATTGTTGAGCTCATGAGCTTTGCGCTCAGATCTGCGGGGTGGGAAGTCGATTCAGTTCAAAACACGGCCGATGCGTGGAATTATCTGCAGCATAAGCGCCCCCAAGTCATTCTTCTCGATTGGATGTTGCCAGATCAGTCTGGTCTGCGTTTGTTAGGGCGTATTCGTTCCGATCGCAATTTCAGTACCTTGCCCGTGATTATGGTCACAGCTAAAGGCATGGAGGAAGACAAAATTGCAGGCCTAGATCAAGGTGCCGATGATTACATTACGAAACCCTTCTCGCCGCGTGAATTAGTCGCTCGCATTAAGGCGCTAATACGTCGCAAAACTCCGGAACATGCCGAACTGGAGATGAGCCTGGGTCCTTTGACGCTTGATCCAGTCAGTTGTCGTGTGAATGTTCATGATGAACAGATCGAGATTGGTCATGCTGAATTTAAATTACTAAAATTTCTCATAGCTCACCCTGAGCGAGTGTTTTCGCGCAGCCAGTTACTCGATAAAGTTTGGGGCGATCACGCCGTACTCGAGGAAAGGACCGTCGATGTCCATGTCCTGCGTTTACGGAAAGCGTTAGGTAAAGCGGATTTCCTCGTCAAGACCATTCGTAGTGTAGGCTACATGCTGTCTGAAAAATAACTCCCTTTTTGTATGACTTCAAGAACCTTGTTCTGGATTCCTGTGATGGTCCGGCTGGTGTTGCTGTTGGCGGCTGGAGTCGCTGGTTGGGCCGTCTGGGATTTCACCCGAGGGTTGGCGATAGCATTTTTGATTCTGCTCACACTGATTTTTGTGCAGTTGCAATACATGTATCACCTGTCGCTTTGGCTTGATAAACCCGAAGAAATCAAACTCAAAGACGGTTGGGGATCATGGACTGATATTTTCGCTAAACTCTATCGACTGCGTCGTGATGATCAAAAGAGTCGTGCAGAGCTGGCCGAGTGGTTGTCGCGTTTTCGGGAGGCTATGAGCCAGTTACCTGATGGCGTTGTCATTATGGATGATGTGCTATTTCTAGAGTGGTGTAATCCGGTGGCTGAACGGCAGTTGGGCCTCAGCCTGAAGTCTGACAAAGGTATGCGAGTCACCAATCTAATTCGTAGTCCTGAATTCATCGACTACATAATTCTGGCCCGCTACGAAGAACCACTGACCTTAAATATCAATGGTCGGAAATTAATCGTTAGGCTTATTCCTTTTGAAAATCGACGCCAAATTTTAGTCACGCACGACATGACTGAATTTGATCGATTAGATCAAATGCGGCGCGATTTTATTGCCAATGCTTCCCATGAACTCCGTACACCACTGACCGTTATCAATGGTTTTTTAGAGATTGCTAATTCAGAACCGAATCTGGATGAGTCGTCTCGCCAGAAACACATCAAACTCATGGTGGAGCAGGGCAAGCGTATGCAAAATCTGATTGAAGATATGCTTGTACTCACTCGACTGGAATCGATTGATTATCCCGTACGTGATGAATTTGTGGATATTCGTCATTTACTCGACGAAGTGCATAGCGAAGCACAAGCCTTATCAAGCAATCGTCATAAAATTTCTTTGACCTGTGATGGGCCAGATATTTTAGGTAGTACAGAAGAGTTACGCAGCGCCTTTAGTAATTTGGTGTCAAATGCGATTCGTTATACACCGGATGGCGGCGAGATCGCTATTTCCTGGCACAAAACTGTTCAAGGTCCCGCGTTCTCAGTTAAAGATAATGGTATCGGTATCAAGCAAGAAAATCTGGCTCGATTAACAGAGCGTTTTTATCGCGTTGATAAAGGTCGTTCGCGTGAGACTCGGGGTACTGGCTTAGGTTTAGCCATTGTTAAGCACGTACTGATGCGGAATAACGCCCGTCTGCTGATCGAGTCCGAATTAGGTAAGGGTAGTGTTTTCACCATTCAATTTCCTGAATCTTTAGCGCCAGCAGCGTGAGTCACTCAACGAATAGTGGCGAGCCGGCTAAACGTAAAATCAAGTAGCGATCATGAAAAATATGATAATG
>CAINAY010000217.1 GCA_903846425.1 uncultured Noviherbaspirillum sp. | reverse complement strand
CCGCACGCACTTTGGGATCATATTTACACGAGCCACAGTAATTACTCTGGCGGCCAATGTAAGCGCCACTCGCCACATACGGCTTACTCGTAAATCGACTACCGCAGGCGTGCAAGGCCATACCCGCCGTGTTGGGTAATTCAACCCATTCAATCGCATCGACATAAATCGCTAAAAACCAGTCTCCCACTTGTTGTGGCGATAACTGGGCCAGTGTCGCAAAATTTCCAATCACCATCAGTCGTTGTATGTGATGGGCATAGCCCCACTCTAAGGTTTGTTTCAGACTGTCGCGCATGCAGGCCATATCCGTTTCACCGGTCCAAAACCACGCCGGTAAATCGCGCTCTGCTTGGTAGTGATTCGCCTCTTTCATACGCGGCATATCTAACCAATACACACCACGAATAAATTCTCGCCAACCCAGCACTTGACGAATAAATCCCTCCGCACTTCCCAGACTAACCTTACCCTGTTGATAGGCCTGCTCCACCGCTGCAATCACCTCGCGCGGATTGAGCAAATGCAGGTTTAATGCCGCCGATAGCAGTGAATGCCAACCCAGCGGCGTGTTGGTCCACATCGCATCTTGATACTGACCAAACGAGGTCAACCGCGTATCGACAAAAACCTTCAAAGCATGCAATGCCTGCTCACGAGTCACTGGCCAGGCGAAATTGTTCAGTTGACCTGGGTGATCAGGGAATGTTTTTTCGACTAAATGAATCACTTGTTCCGTCACTGCATCGGGCTCAAAAAACGCAGGTTCCGGTATCAAGCCAGGACCAGTGCGCTTGGGATAAGCGCTGCGATTGTCTTCATCAAAATTCCATTGACCGCCGACGGGTTCATCACCCACCATCAAGACGTCGAATCGCTTACGCATCACGCGATAAAAAAATTCTAAGCGCAGCTCTTTTTTACCCTTACCCCATTCTGCAAATTCGGTTCTACTGCAGAGAAAGTGCGTGTCATCCAGCATGCGCACTGCTACGCCTTCCGCACTACACACTGCTAGTAGAATTTCTTGCATGCGCCACTCACCTGGCTCGACCACACGCAGCGCTTCCGGTTGATGGCGCTGCAAAGCGATGGTCAATCGCTCCGCAAAACCTGGTGGGTGTGGATCATCTATTTGAATGTAATCAAACGGCCAGCCACGCGCGGCAACTTGATTCGCAAAATGACGCATAGCCGATAGAAACAGTGCAATACGCGCCTTGTGCGACCATACATACTTAGCTTCACCCACCGCCTCTATCAACAGCAGACTATCCTGAGCTGGATCGAAATTTTCTAAAGCCGGACTATCGAAATTTAGCTGGTCGCCCAGGATCAAAATGAGGTTGCGCATGGATCTCTTAAATTAACTACTGCTAATAATGAACTTTTAACCGTGACCGATGCCAAAAGCGCAGGAAATTTCAAAAATAAAAACGGTTGCTTGGCTTGCACCCAATCTTTAGGAATACGCTAGAATGACTCATCAGTTTAAGTTAAAACCTTTCGGTATAGATCAAACATGACTAAATTATTAGCGAAAGCGCAAGCCACGACTATTCTCTTAATGCTGGCCGCTGCCTGCACGCTGGCACCCACGGCCAACGCAGCGGAAGAGTGTCCGACACTGCTGAACCACAAATTCAATCGCTTGCAAGACGATTCCCCTCAAAACCTGTGTCAGTTCGCCGGCAAAGTCACGCTAGTGGTTAACACAGCGAGCTATTGCGGCTTTACCTCGCAATACGAAGGTTTAGAAAAACTGTACGCCAACTACAAGGACAAAGGCTTGGTTGTTCTTGGCTTCCCATCGAACGACTTCAGCCAGGAACCTGGTAACAATAAAGAAATCGCCGATTTTTGTTACAACACCTATGGCGTGAAATTCCCCATGTTCGCGAAGTCTTCCGTCAAAGGCAAAGAAGCAAATGCCATGTTCACCGGTTTGTTCAAAGCTGGCGCAAAGTCACCCTCATGGAATTTCAATAAATATTTAATTGATCGTGACGGCAAATTGGTCGGTAGTTACGGTAGTACCACACGCCCCGATGAAAAAGCCTTTGTGAGCGCACTGGAAAAGGCGCTGGCAAGCCAATAGTCCCGTAAAACGCATTGCACACGATGTGTAAGTAATACCCCGTTTTAGCTGCGACGCCTCCCGATACGTTCGGTGGCCACGTGAGGGCGATCTTCCCCCATTTGTATTTCTCCCTAACTGGCGTCGCTGCATTTTTATTTCCGATAAACTCAAGCTAGGCTCTGTGTTTTGCGCCCTTAGCAAAATGCAGTTTGAGTAGTCCTTATTTCCCACCGTTTGGATCCCGTATGAAAGTCGCCGTTATTGGTTCAGGTATTTCGGGGCTGTCAGCTGCGTGGCGGCTATCGCGCGACGGTCATGAAGTTTCGCTATTTGAAGCAGGCTCTTATTTCGGTGGACACACCAACACGGTCGATATCACTCTCGATGGCATCACTCATGGTGTAGATACAGGCTTTTTAGTCTTTAATCAGCGTACCTATCCCAATTTGATTCGGCTGTTTGATGAATTGAAGGTCGAGACAGCGGCTAGTGACATGTCATTCGCCGTAAAAATTCCACTGCCCGATGGCAGCACGCTGGAGTGGGCCGGTGCAGATCTCGATACCGTATTTGCTCAGCGGCGCAACTTGTTCAATCTGCCATTCTTGCGAATGCTAAAAGATATCCTTCGCTTTAATCGACAGACCACTGCGATGGCCAAGATCGATGGAAAGCTCGAATCGATTTCCGTTGGCGAATTTCTTGATCGCCACCATTACAGTAATGAGTTTAGGCACTGGTACTTACTGCCCATGGCCGGTTGTATCTGGTCCTGCCCTACTGAGCAAATGTTAGCTTTTCCTTTAGCTACCTTTGTGCGGTTTTGTAGCAATCATGGCTTGATACAAATTACCAATCGCCCGCAATGGCGCACCGTCACTGGCGGAGCAAAACACTACGTACAAAAAATACTGCCGACTATTGCACACACATTTTTAAATACGCCGGTTCGTTCAGTAACGCGGATTGGCGTAGGAACACCAGAAATACGAATAGAAACTGCCACCGGAACGAAAATATTTGAACACGTCGTTTTAGCAGCGCACAGCGACCAGACATTGTCGATACTTACTGACGCAAGCGAGGATGAAAAACGGATTCTTTCATCCGTCCGCTATCAACCTAATCGCGCTATTTTGCACACCGATACACGCTGCCTGCCCACGCTAGAAAAAGCGTGGTCGGCATGGAATTATGAAACAGCAGGCACCCCCGAGCCCCGCGTTTGCGTCCATTATTTGCTCAACAAATTACAACCGCTACCCTTTCAACAATCCGTTATCGTTACGCTTAATCCCGTATCGCGTATTGAGCCTGAAAAAATCATCGCGGAATTTAATTATGCGCATCCCATTTTCGATAAAGCGGCTATCGCAGCGCAGTACGCACTGCCTTCAATCCAAGGAAAGCGAAACACCTGGTTTGCGGGCGCGTGGACTGGCTATGGATTTCATGAGGATGGTCATAAATCAGGTCTGCAGGTAGCGCGCTCTATCTCCGAGCGCTCGCTCAATGCGTAATATGCAAATGCTGACTCATCAACCACTCATTAGCTCAGGTCTGGTCCGACACAGTCGCTTACGGCCAGCTGGCAACACGTTTAGTTATAGCGTGTTCACGTTGATGCTTCCCATCCGAACTTTGGGCAATGCCGCTTTTTCGAATGGCGTGTGTTCTCGTAATCGATTTAATTTGCTGTCGTTTCATGATCGTGATCACGGCGATGGAGCGACACCGTTGTTGACACGGGGGTGGCCACAGCGATGGTTAACATCAAGGATGAAAGGAGACCTGGATGGTTCGAAGTAGATAATACGTGTTTAGTAAAATGCCCAGTGG
>CAINAY010000216.1 GCA_903846425.1 uncultured Noviherbaspirillum sp. | reverse complement strand
TTTGGTAAACCTGATAAAGATGGTTTCTTGCATCGTAGTTGGACCAAAGCTTCGGGTCATCCACATGATCAATTCGACGGTCGACCTGTAATCGGTATTTGTAATACCTTCTCTGATCTGACTTCGTGTAATAGCCATTTCCGTACATTGGTTGAGTACGTCAAACGCGGTGTATATGAAGCCGGCGGATTTCCTTTGGAATTTCCTGTCATGTCGCTGGGTGAAGCGCAGCTGCGCCCCACCGCGATGCTGTTTCGTAATTTAGCCAGCATGGATGTGGAAGAGTCGATACGCGGCAATCCGATTGATGGTGTGGTGCTCTTGATGGGCTGCGATAAAACGACGCCCGCGTTGATGATGGGTGCGGCTAGCTGTAATTTGCCGACGATTGGTCTTTCGGGCGGGCCTATGTTGAACGGTAAATTCCGTGGTCAAGACATAGGTTCGGGTACCGGCGTGTGGATGATGTCGGAAATGGTCCGTGCAGGCACCATGTCGCAAGAAGAATTTACCGAAGCAGAATCGTGCATGAATCGTTCACACGGCCATTGCATGACCATGGGTACTGCATCGACCATGGCGAGCATGGTGGAAGCATTAGGTATGTCGCTGCCAGAAAATGCTGCAATACCAGCAGTGGATGGGCGACGTAATCGTTTAGCGCAATTCTCAGGTCGACGTATCGTTCAAATGGTGAAAGACAATCTCACCATGGATAAGATCATGACGCGTCAAGCTTTTGAAAATGCGATTAAGGTAAATGCTGCGATTGGCGGATCAACCAATGCCGTGGTTCACTTACTGGCGATGGCCGGTCGTATCGGTGTACCGCTCACACTGAAAGATTGGGATGATCTGGCGAGTGAGTTACCTTGTCTATTGAATCTTCAGCCCTCAGGTAAATATCTGATGGAAGATTTTTACTATGCCGGTGGCTTGCCCGCCTTGATGAAAGAAATCGCACACGAGTTACATCAAGATGCGCTAACAGTGAATGGTAAGACGCTGGGTGAAAATATCAAAGATGCGCCCTGCTACAACCGCGATGTGATTACTGCATTTGATCAACCGTTCAAACCTGCTGCGGGTATCGCTGTATTGAAAGGTAATCTCGCTCCGAATGGCGCAGTGATCAAACCTTCAGCGTCATCACCGCATTTACTTAAGCATCGTGGTCGCGCAGTGGTATTCGAAGATACAGAAGATTTTCGCTTACGCATTGATGACGATAATCTCGACATCGATGAACACTGCATCATGGTGCTAAAAAATTGTGGACCCGTGGGTTATCCCGGCATGGCTGAAGTCGGCAACATGGCGCTACCAAAAAAAGTTTTGAAAAAAGGGATTACAGACATGGTACGCATTTCTGATGCGCGCATGAGTGGTACAGCGTATGGAACGGTCGTGCTGCATGTATCGCCTGAAGCGAGCGTTGGTGGCCCACTCGCGTTAGTGCAAAACGGCGACATGATAGAACTAGATGTGCCTTCACGACGCTTGCATTTGGATGTTAGCGATGAGGAGCTTGCAAAGCGTAAATCCTCATGGAAGGCACCCGACAAACCCGAGCGTGGCTATGTGAAATTGTATGTGGATCATGTACAGCAGGCGCACTTAGGTGCTGATTTAGATTTTCTGGTGGGTGGCAGCGGTGCGGATGTACCGCGCGAATCACACTAAAGAATCTTTATAAAAACGAAGTAGACGCTCTCATGCCATGCCGTATTCGCTGAGGCGTCATCCCTAACGATTCTCATCACTGACGAGACTAAAATAACAAGGACACATGTATGTCTGGCTCCATCACCAATAGCGCTCCTTTTATACGCTTGCATGCGCAAGATGATGTACTGATTGCGCGTCAGCAGTTAATCGGTGGTACCCAAGTCGAACAAGCGAAAGTCAAAGGCTTGATACCTGCAGGCCATAAGGTGGCAGCACACGATATCGCCATCGGCGCGCCTATACGTCGCTACAACCAAATAATAGGCTTTGCCAGCAAACCTATTCAGGCTGGTGAACACGTGCACGTACATAACTGCACCATCGGCGAAGAAAAAGGTGGCTTTACACGTGACTATGCATTTTGCGCAGACGTGCAACCGGAACGTGCAAAGCGTTCCGCTCAGTTCATGGGTTATCAACGCAAAAACGGTCGCGTCGCAACACGTAATTACATCGGCATACTGTCGAGTGTGAATTGCTCAGCGACGGTGGTACGTGCGATTGCGGATCATTTTTCGCGGCGCTATAACGCACACGCCTTACAAGGCTTTGCGAATATTGATGGCGTGGTGGCTTTAACTCATGGCACGGGCTGTGGCATGGATCACAGCGGACTCGGTATGCAACTGCTACGTCGCACGCTAGCCGGATATGCTACTCACGCAAACTTTGCAGGTGTGTTGGTAGTGGGGCTGGGATGTGAAACCAATCAATTAGCTGCGTGGTTAGATCACAGTCACTTGAATGAAGGGCCTTTGCTACGTACATTCAATATTCAAGACACGGGCGGTACGGCTCAAACGATCGCTAAAGGCATTGCCATCGTGAATGAGATGCTGCCGATTGCCAATGACTGCTCGCGTGTGGCCTGTGATGTTTCACACCTGACGGTCGGTTTACAGTGCGGCGGCTCGGATGGTTACTCAGGCATTAGCGCTAATCCTGCTCTTGGTGTGGCGGTTGATCTGTTAGTCGAGCACGGCGGTACCGCGATACTTTCTGAAACACCAGAAATTTATGGTGCTGAACATTTACTTACGCGTCGAGCGATTAGCCGTGAAGTGGGCGAAAAACTGGTGCACCGCATTCATTGGTGGGAGCATTACACTGATATTAATGAAGGCGAGATGGACAATAATCCATCACCAGGTAACAAGGCCGGTGGTCTGACGACGATTTTAGAAAAATCACTCGGTGCGGTTGCTAAGGGCGGCACCAGTAATCTACGTGCTGTGTATGAATATGCCGAGCCTGTGACTGAACATGGCTTTGTTTACATGGACACGCCCGGTTACGATCCTGTGAGCGCAACTGGACAAGTGGCGGGTGGCGCGAATTTAATTTGCTTTACTACCGGTCGTGGTAGTGCCTATGGTTGCGCGCCCTCGCCTTCACTCAAGCTTTCAACCAACTCTGCTTTGTGGCAGCGTCAGCAAGAAGATATCGATATCAATTGCGGCGAAATCATCGACGGCACTAGCTCTTTGCAAACGATGGGCGAACACATTTTTAAACTGATGATCGCCACCGCATCCGGTCAGGCCAGTAAGAGCGAACAGCATGGGTACGGACAAAGCGAGTTCGTCCCCTGGCAGGTCGGCGCGGTGATGTAAGTTGGGTCTTAGTCCTTGATGAAACGATACATCTCAGTGTGATCTGCGCCCTTACCCAGTGCCTTGTCTGCAGCTTGCCAAACCTGTAGACAGTCACTGGCAAATCCTGATTGCGCATCGACTTGCTGAATAAAACGATGGGCTGTTTCCAAATCTTTTTTCATCAACGATAAGGAAAAACCCGAGTTAAATGCATCGGACAGCATGAAAGCTTCGACTTTGTTTTCAGTCGTATTATTTTTACCGGTCGACGCATTAAACACTTGATTCACCAAATGCGGATCAATGCCAAATTTAATGGCGGCTGATAACGATTCACTCACTGCTAACAAGCCCGCCGCTGACACGTAATTGTTTAAGGCCTTAACAGCGTGCCCGGCACCCGCCTCCCCCACATGCGTAAGTGTTTTACCCAAAGCTTGCAACACGGGATAGGCGCGCTCAACGTTTGTTGCCTCACCACCGATCATGATGGCGAGCGAGCCTGTGACTGCGCGCTTAACACCACCCGACACCGGAGCATCGATAAAGCCTATACCCAGCTGTGTGAGTTTTTCTGCATTTTGACGTGTGTGCATAGGATCCGACGAACTCATATCAATGATGAGCGCACCGGATTTCATCACACGCGATAGCGCTTCATCACCTTGCCACAACAAATTGTCGACGATGGAACTGTCGGGCAGCATCAACACAACGATGTCCGTTTTAGATACGGCGGCAGCTGCGGAGTCAGCCCAATGAAATTGGGACTGACCAGTAAACTGTTCAGCAACCGTCACCTCACGATCATGACCAACAACGGTAAAACCCGCCTTGAGCAGGTTGTGCGCCATCGGCGCACCCATCTGGCCTAGGCCAATAAATGCAATCGCCGTTGGGTCCACGCTCAAATCCCCATCTCTTTTAAGACTTCTTTCGCATTCTTGAAGCTATCAATCGCCGCCGGTACGCCGCAATAAATGGCGGTCTGTAGCAGCACCTCTTTGATCTCATCTTTGGTGAGGCCATTGTTAATCGCGCCACGCACATGCAATCTCAATTCATGCGGACGATTCAGTGCCGTCAACATAGCAAGATTCAACATACTGCGTGTTTTGCGATCGAGGCCAGGACGATTCCAAATCGCATCCCAGCAATACTCGGTGACGAGTTCTTGCATAGGCAAATTAAAGTCATCGGCATTCTTGATGGAGTTATCAACATAGTCTGCTCCCAGCACAGCGCGTCGTGTAATCAAGCCTTTGTCGAAAGCGTCTTTATTCATGTGAATCTCCTGAAGATTGTTGGCGGGTTAATGATCTGCAGCGTTCACCATAGAGGCTCAGCAGACTACCGTCAATGCAACCCATTTAAACCTGCACTTATTGTGAGCCAAAGGCTAGCGCATTGGTCCACTCAGGTTTGTCATTAAAATAACAAGGGGAATATCGCTTGAATCAAGCTCACACTGGATTTACATTGGCAGCATTAGGTTTTAGCCTTTTTTGAAAGCGTCTATGGAACCCTTGATGACCCTCGTGCTGTGTATGGCTAATTGCGGCGGCGCTCTCTCGCGCGAAGATGAATTGGGCATGCTGGCAGGAAGCTACGCGCAGCTTTGCAGTGAGATGTACTACTTAAAACAAAACCACTGCCCTGAGCTGCAGGTACCGGTGATGCTGCAATGTCTTACTGAAGTGGATAGAGCGTTAAGCGTTAAGCGTAGCAATGAATTTAAAGCAGGGATGAAATTTTTACAGCAGCGCTTCGCTCAAGAATTACCTGCGGTGGTCAGCCAAAAATTCAAAATCGCTTTACCGCGCAATGAAAACGATGCGTCCAAGACTTGCTTTTGGTTAGCGCAGGATAATGCTGCCCAGCGCTTTCAAAAACTACAAACCATACAAACCTTAGAGAAAAAGCGCGAATAGTCATTTATTGATAGGCAATGGCTAGTTCTTTCAGGCCAGGCCTTTTTGCTGTCAGAAAAACCCTATGCCGAGCCAAACCAACAAGCCAACTAAAATTTCCATCTACGCTATTTATACCTATGCGCACTTCAGCTCATTAAAAATAAGATAACTTTCATATCTGAAAATGGGTTATTTTCTCTAAAACTGACTTCTTACTGACGAATAAATCAAACTAATCAGTTACTGGTTAAATTAGTTTTAAAAATCATGCGGCAATCAAAGCGATTTAACTTATAGTCGGGTTTGTAATTTTTTCTTGTATTTTTAACGGAGTCAATAATGGCAGTGGATCAAGACTTTGGAAACCTGCAGGTCGGTAAGGGTGTGACCATCAGTGGCGTTTTCCATGTGCCTGGCGAGGCTTTCGTCGACGGTAGGGCAGAAGGTCAACTGACCGCTGAAGCAATCAACGTTACTCCGAATGGTGTGGTGACCGGCAATGCGGTAGCCAATCACGTTAAGGTGGCGGGTTTGATGGAAAAATCCATCACGGCCAAAACCTCACTCTTAGTCGAATCTACAGGCACTGTGAGAGGTACGATTGCTTACGCTGATCTGGAAATTCGCAAAGGTGGCGAGCTAGAAGGCAGCATTGTTATCTTGGATGGCAAAAGCTAATAGCTAGTCACGACCCTAGCGCTACTCTTTAACGGAAATGCGCTGGGCGAAAAAAAACCGCGGCGCATGCTGCGGTTTTTTTTGGGAGCTGAAGAACAGAAATTATCTTCTCTTATCACGCTCAATATTTTCACGATGAAAATGATTAGCCAGCATAAAACAACCAGCAACCACCCAGATTACCAATAAAATTTGCCAAATTTTCATGCGACTCTCCCAATGAATGTCTGGTGGATTAATACGGTGCTGCCTGCTCTGATACGCACCTAAGCCTAGGCTTTTTAATTTTTCTAGCCGTATTATTGCCGAAAACCGCCAAAGGTGATTAATCCCGCTTCAGAGCGGTCACATGCCTGTTGGCCATCATTATTACAGCGTACCTACGATCCTCGTGCCTTTAAGCTGCTCATCGCCCAAAAGGCACACTGATCTTGAATTCGAGTTCCTGCAAACACAACTCAGGTTTGCGGGAAGAGCCGTGGTTCGGAACCCAGAGGTCCCGAACCACGAGGGATGAAACTATTTTCGTCCCGCTTCCTGCAATGTCAGAGAAGCCACTTGTGGCGACTCTGTTTGGATGCTCGATACTTGAGCAGCGCTGCCATTGAGGAATTTCTTGACCCAAGTAGTATTCAGGGTCAGTGCCAAATGCACCGAGAAGGACGCTAATGCGACCGCACCGATGATGATGGGAACGCCCACCGATGGCTTAACTACACACCATATTTTTCCGTAGATCATTTCTAGTCTCCCGTCGGGTTAGTGAAGCCAGGGTGAATAGATATACGCAAGCAAATGGGCGAAAGCTGCAATCATCCCAAAAATTTGCGTTCCTTGGATCAGATGACGGTGTATCTCTTCTGATTCAGCCTCCGTTAAACCGGTCGGCCAAACTTTGTCTTTATCTGACATCGTGACACCTCCTAATAAGACATCGCTTACGACTGAATCCACCCCTGAAATAAATTCCTAAGAGCGGGATTGACCAACTATCGGTGTAACTAATTATGTACACTTCAAATTGTCACTAAATATTGACAATAATTCCACCAAACGTCAACTGCTTAGTCAGAAAAAATACGGATTGAATGAAAAAATCCCTAAGATTCTAGGGATTTTTATCAAATAACTATGAGGAACGATATCAAATAGAGTCCTATTTAGCTGCGCACCCCGCAAAACTTGAGTATTTCATCGGCCACGCGCTGACTGGATTCTCGCTGAGGGAAGTGACCAATACCCTGCATGACCTTGCGCTGATAAGGCCCGGTAAACCAACGCTCTTTACCCTCCGAACTGTAAATAGGATTGACGCCGTCAGCATCTCCATGCAACACCAACGTTGGCGTGGCTAGCACGGGCAAAACAGAGAGCAGCTTTTCATCGGCATCATAGGCAGGATCACCCGCCACCAAGCCCCAGCGATGACGATAGGAGTGCGTAACAATCTCTACCCAATCAGGATTATCAAAGGCCTCGGCGGTGGCGGCGAACTCTTGCTCATCAAACCAACCCGGCGGTGCCCAGGTATCCCACATGATGCGCGCAAAAGCATTCCTATCCTCTGCCAATGATTTCCTACCTATTGGCGTATCCATATACCAGTGATACCAGTAATTTTTAGCTTGCTCCAAACTCAGTGGCTGACCCAGTGTATTGGTGCCGTAGCCAACAGAAATCATCACGAGATGCGAACCGATACCCGAGTGCAGACCTGCTGCATTCGCGACCGCACGCGCACCCCAATCATGCCCAACCAATAACGGCTGATCCAATTGCAGCGCTTGAAGAAATTCAATCAGATCGCGCCCCAATGCGGACAGCTGCCCACTGCGCGGAGTGTCTGGCGAAAGGAACTGAGTGCCCGCATAGCCACGTACCGAAGGCGCCAGAACGCGGAAGCCTGCGACAGCAAGAATAGGGGCCACTTCGAACCATGTCCGAACAGAGTCGGGCCAACCATGCACCAACACGGCGGTATGCTGACCTTCTGGATTCCATTCAAGATACTCAACATCCAGTAATGAGGTTGAGGTACGGTGATAAGAAGCTGGGATCATAAATTTCCTGTTTCATCGGGATGAATGTGCGGGATAGGGCAAACAAACACTATAGCCCTTATAAACCAGATAACCAATTTGAAAATCCTTAAGCTGTATATGTATTACTAAAAGTCTGAGGCCCCGGCAGTTTCAGCCGCGAAGATGCATCCCAAACAGCCGAATGGGGTCGGTTAACAATTAAGCTAAGGGGAATCAGGAAGTAAATACTGCAGCAACGTTTTGAATATGCGACGTTTAATGGCAAAATCGCAGGCTTTGTAATTTATCGACGTGCTGCTGCGAGTTATTTAATTTGCTACGCGCGCCGCTGGCGTTTTGAGCTGCGCACAGATTCAACCTTATCCCGGATAAATAAACGATAAAAATGCAGGGACTACATCTCACCGCCGACCTCTCGGGTTGCAAAAAAAATCTGTCGTTGATGACCGATGTTGATCAATTGCGCCGCTCCTGCTTAGCGCTTATACAGGCATCGGGATTAACGGTCGTGGGCGAGTTATTTCACGCCTTTCCCGGACTGACTCAGGATCAAGCAGGTGGCGTAACAGGCACCGTGCTACTCGCTGAATCACACTTGGCACTTCACACATGGCCAGAACAACAGTCGGTCACTCTCGATGTGTATGTCTGTAATTTTTCCACCGATAACAGTAACAAAGCAAACCAGTTAATTACTTCCCTAGTTGAGTTATTTGAACCTGACACTGCCAACCATCAGAGCTTATTGCGTGGTGAAATCGGTCACAACTCCTCCGGCGCGGATGCGGCGATGGGATACGAATATTTGAACAAGCACAGTGCCTATGCATATCGACTGGGGCCACTGCTGCATAGGGAACAATCACCCTATCAACTGATTGAAGTGCATGAGTCGCCACAATTCGGAAAATTATTTCGTCTAGACGGCGACTACATGACATCGGAAGCTGAAGAATTTTTTTATCATGAAGCCTTAATTCATCCAGCGGCCATTACTCACGGCAACGTGCGCACCGCATTGATTTTAGGTGGCGGCGACGGTGGATCAGCCGAAGAATTACTCAAATACCCGGGTGTAGAGCGCATCGTGCTGGCTGAATTGGATGAAGCGGTAATTCGAATTTCGCGCCAGTACTTAGGCAAGATTCACAACGGCTCATTTGATGATCCCCGTGTAGAGATACGCATAGGCGATGGCTTGGCGTATGTCGCTGAAAGTACTGAGAAGTTTGATCTGGTCTTACTCGACCTGACGGACCCTGACACACCAGCCTCTGCTCTCTACACTGCTGAATTTTTTCAATCGGTAAAACGAATTCTGGCTCCGGGTGGCGCCATGGTGCTGCATACTGGTACCCCTGTGTTCGCCCCTGAGACGGTACAGACCATTTATCGCCGTCTGAAGCAGCATTTCACGAAGGTGGCGCCGTATGGCTTATATATTCCCTTATATGGTGCGTACTGGTCCTTCGCCCTGTGCAGCGATGAACTTGATCCATCTCAGCCTAGCTCAAAAGAAATCGCTCACCGCATAGAATTACATGAACTTGTAAAACTAAATTACTACAATGAAGCTACGCATCACGGCTTATTGGCTCTTCCCGGGTATTTCAGAGATCTACTCCGGTGAAGCGGCACGACCTAGGGCGAAAAACTCTGGTGGCAGCAGGATCCCCGTGATTGCAAGATCAACGGTATGTGCCGGATTCTCGGCAACATGCATTCCCTACCTTGAATAAAGTCTCAAGGATTTTTACTCTTGATCTCTCGCGCCCACTGAAATTAACTACCCTACCCAATGAGCAGCCTAAAAGATAAGCTTTACGACCATTTACGCGAAGACGTCTACTGCAAGCTCGGCGTCTCAGGCATACACGGTATAGGCGTGTTTGCAATACGCGATATACCGAAAGGTACCGCCCCACTGCGCAGCATGGTCAGCAACAAAGAAATAAAATTCTCACGTATCGAACTTAAAAAAGTACCTAGCAGCGTACGCAAACACTTATCGCGATTCTGCTTGGTTGAAAAAGGGCGGGTATTTGCTCCGGAAATCGGGCTGAATGCGGTGAATGTTTCAATTTATCTGAATCACTCAAAAAAACCTAACCTACGATTCGATGACAAAGATGTGTTGCGGGCAGTGCGCGATATAGAACGCGGCGATGAGCTGACCATAGACTACGATGTCAGCTTCGATGATGACCATGATTTCAGCGACAACTAGCCCTCCTTCATGGGATCAATCTCACTGATTACGTAAAACTAATCACGACAGTTAACATCCACAAAGCAAAACGGCTGGCGCATGCGCCAGCCGTTTTGCTTTGTGGATGTTAACTGTCGTGATTAGTTTTACGTAATCAGTGAGATTGATCCC
>CAINAY010000215.1 GCA_903846425.1 uncultured Noviherbaspirillum sp. | reverse complement strand
GTGCTTCGGTATTAATTGGTGGATTGTTGGTAGCGGGTGGCGCAGCGTGGACATCGGCGCTAGGTCAAAGCTTTGTTGGTTTTGCCCGAGAATCTGTGCGAGAAACAAAGAAAGTGGTCTGGCCTTCGCGCAAAGAAGCGATGCAGATTACAGGCGTAGTTTTTGGCTTTGTTTTTGTCATGGCGTTGTTCCTTTGGGGTACAGACAAGCTGCTTGAGGTCGTTTTGTATGACCTTATTCTGGGCTGGAGATAACGATGACTGAACAAACCCAACAAAGTGCTGCTGCGGGCTCCGGTAGCAAAAAACATTGGTACGTTGTGCATGCCTATTCTGGTATGGAAAAGAGTGTGCAGCGCGCATTAGCCGAGCGCATTACTCGCGCTGGCATGGATGACAAGTTTGGTCAGATCTTGGTTCCGACTGAAGAAGTGATCGAAATGAAAAACGGTCAAAAATCAGTGACTGAGCGTCGTTTTTTCCCAGGCTATGTATTAGTCGAGATGGAGATGACTGACGAGACGTGGCATTTGGTAAAGAACACTAACAAGGTCACGGGTTTCATCGGTGGTAAGTCGAATAAGCCTACGCCTATTCCACCGCACGAAGTCGACAAGATCATGCATCAGATGCAAGAGGGCGTAGAAAAACCGCGTCCGAAAGTGCTTTACGAAGTGGGCGAGTTAGTCCGTATTAAGGATGGTCCGTTCACTGACTTCAACGGCAATGTCGAAGAAGTGAATTACGAAAAATCGCGGGTTCGTGTGTCGGTCACAATTTTTGGTCGTGCAACCCCGGTAGAGTTGGAATTCGGGCAAGTAGAAAAAGCCTGAGTTAGCAAGCAACTCGCAACGTTTGTTTTAGCGCCAGCTGTAGCGCGATGTGCAATCAAACATCAGATACGGCAAAAAGTTTTACAAGCAGTAAACCGAGGAGCCTCAGTAATCGGTAGTCTTATTGACGAACAGGCGCTATCCCTCAATAACAGGAGCCCTCATGGCAAAGAAAATCATAGGCTTTATCAAGCTGCAAGTGCCAGCTGGTAAAGCGAATCCTTCCCCACCTATCGGTCCAGCGCTGGGTCAGCGCGGTCTGAATATCATGGAATTTTGTAAGGCGTTTAACGCTCAGACTCAGGGTGTTGAGCCAGGTCTGCCAATTCCGGTGGTGATTACAGCGTTTGCTGACAAGTCTTTCACGTTTGTGATGAAGACTCCGCCAGCAACGATTTTGATTAAAAAAGCAGCTGGAATCCAAAAGGGTTCGGCTAAGCCTCACTCAGATAAGGTTGGCAAGATTACTCGCCAGCAGGCAGAAGAAATCGCTACTCAGAAGAAGCCTGACCTCACAGCAGCTGATCTGGATGCGGCTGTGCGCACCATCGCGGGTTCTGCTCGCTCGATGGGCATCACGGTGGAGGGTCTGTAATGGCTAATTTATCTAAGCGTGCAAAGGCCATCAAGGCCAAAGTCGATCGCACTAAAACCTATCCATTCGACAACGCGGTTGCGTTGGTTAAGGAATTAGCGACGGCTAAATTTAACGAATCCATTGATGTCGCTATTCAATTGGGCGTCGATGCAAAGAAATCAGACCAAGTCGTTCGTGGTGCGGTGGTTATGCCTGCGGGTACAGGTAAAACCGTTCGTGTTGCGGTGTTTGCGACAGGCGAAAAAGCAGAGCAGGCTAAAGCCGCTGGTGCTGACATCGTCGGTATGGAAGATCTGGCTGAATCAATCAAGGCTGGCAATATGCCTTTTGACGTTGTTATCGCTTCACCAGACACAATGCGTATCGTTGGTACCTTGGGTCAGGTGCTCGGTCCCCGTGGTTTGATGCCTAACCCTAAGGTTGGTACCGTCACTCCTGATGTGGCGACTGCGGTCAAGAACGCAAAAGCAGGTCAAGTCCAGTACCGTACGGACAAGGCCGGTATCGTTCACGCGACCATTGGTCGTAAATCGTTTGCTGATGCAGACCTCAAGACCAATCTGTTGGCCTTGTTAGATGCGCTCAATAAAGCTAAACCACCCACCAGCAAAGGTGTCTATCTGCGCAAGGTGTCGCTGTCCTCGACGATGGGTGGCGGTGTGCGTATTGATCAGGCGACGTTGTCGGCTTGATGTAAAAAATTAAGTCCTCGTGTCCGCAAGGATGCGAGGCAGATCTTTGGGCTGTGGTGAATGAAATGTCACTGCAGGCAATCAAAGACCGTTGGGCCTGAAGGCGCAAGAACATCGCGCACTAGGGTTAATAAGTTGAGGGAGATATCCCAAAGCGCCCAACGCAGATGGCGAGCCCGGACAAGTTTTGCAGTCTCTCGGCCCCATGCAAGTTATCGCATGGTCGCAGAACTCCTGACTTCGGACGCCGTGTTCGAAACGATGTGAGGCAGGCAGCCACCCGGCTGTGCACTAGCCAATCATCACTTTTGGAGGTTGAACGTGAGTCTCAATCTAAATGACAAAAAGGCCGTTGTAGCCGAAGTCTCTGCCCGTATTTCATCGGCTCAGACAGTGGTGTTGGCCGAATATCGTGGCATTGAGGTTGGTCCATTGACGGATCTGCGTGCGAAAGCGCGTTCCAGCGGCGTTTACTTGCGCGTGTTGAAAAACACACTCGCTCGTCGTGCCGTGGAAGGAACACAGTTTTCCGCTCTTGCCTCTGAAATGACCGGTCCGTTGATCTATGCGATCTCGGACGACGCGGTTGCTGCAGCTAAAGTCATCAATGACTTTGCTAAAGGCAACGACAAGTTGGTCATTAAAGCAGGCAATTTCGCAGGAAGCCCGTTAAACAAAGCTGGCGTCACTGCGTTAGCAAGTATCCCGAGCAAGGAAGTCTTGATCTCCCAGTTGTTGGGCATCATGCAAGCCCCTGTTTCTGGATTTGCACGCGCACTGGCTGCTCTGGCGGCAAAGAAGGAAGCCGAAGCTGCATAAGCCATGTTTATGGCAAGCAGCAACGACTTACCTTGGACCACTCAAGCATTTACCGAAAATTTAGGAGTTTTAAATGGCAATTACTAAAGACGACATTTTGGAAGCCGTTGGTCACATGTCCGTAATGGATCTGAACGACCTGGTTAAAGCATTCGAAGAGAAATTTGGCGTGTCTGCAGCTGCAATGGCAGTGGCTGGCCCAGCTGGCGGTGGCGCTGCTGCTGCTGTTGAAGAGCAAACGGAGTTCACCGTGATTCTCACGGAAGTTGGAGCCAATAAAGTAGGCGTAATTAAGGCGGTTCGTGAAATCACCGGTCTGGGCTTGAAAGAAGCGAAAGACCTGGTTGATGGCGCACCGAAGCCTGTTAAAGAGGCTGTGCCTAAGGCTGATGCAGAAGCAGCGAAGAAGAAACTGGAAGAGGCTGGCGCCAAGGCAGAACTCAAGTAATTCTAGTTTTCAGCGCTTGTTGCGCCAGAGTCAATCAGCGGGACCTCGTTGCGAGGCGGGGTTCCGTGTTGGCTCTTTTGGCGTTGTTAGAGTTTTGAAACTGGGACGAGAATAGAAATCCTATTTATCGTCGGCATTGATCGCAACAAAAGGGCAAAGACTTGAGGGTTTATCGGTGATGGTTGCACTCATTACTGAATCCTGAATTCTCTATCCTTCCTGTCACTCACGGAGTGTTCATGCACTACTCATTTACTGAGAAGAAGCGCATTCGCAAATCATTTGCAAAACGCGCTAACGTTCACGATGTTCCTTACCTTCTCGCTACACAGCTCGAATCGTATACCGATTTCTTGCAAGCGGATACTGTTCCTAGTACCCGTAAGAGCGAGGGTTTGCAATCAGCGTTCAACTCGATCTTCCCCATCGTTTCACACAACGGGTTCGCTCGTTTGGAATTTTTGTCTTACATACTTGGTGACCCTCCCTTCGATGTGAAGGAATGTCAGCAGCGTGGTTTGACCTATGCTTCGCCGCTTCGTGCGAAGGTTCGATTGGTGATTCTCGATAAAGAATCGCCGACCAAGCCTGTGGTCAAAGAAATGAAAGAGCAAGAGGTCTACATGGGCGAGTTACCGCTCATGACGGTTAATGGCTCTTTCGTGATCAATGGCACCGAGCGCGTGATTGTGTCGCAACTTCATCGCTCGCCAGGTGTGTTCTTTGAACATGATCGTGGCAAGACTCACTCCTCAGGCAAGCTTTTATTTTCGGCTCGTATCATTCCTTACCGTGGTTCATGGTTGGATTTTGAGTTTGATCCGAAAGACATTTTGTATTTCCGCGTCGACCGCCGTCGCAAGATGCCGGTAACAATTTTGCTCAAAGCAATCGGAATGACGTCGGAACAAATTTTGGCGAATTTCTTTGTCTTCGATAATTTCGCTTTGCGCTCAGAAGGCGCAGAGATGGAATTTGTGGCCGAACGCTTGCGTGGCGAAGTGGCACGTTTTGATATCTCCGACAAAGCCGGCAAAGTGATTGTCCCTAAAGACAAACGTATCAATGCCAAGCACGTGCGCGATGTCGAAGCGGCTGGCATCAAACACATATCTGTACCTGAAGATTATTTGATTGGCCGAGTTCTGGCGACTAACGTCGTGGATCCAGAAACAGGCGAAGTTATTTCCAGCGCCAATGATGAGTTGACCGAAGAGTTGTTGGGTCGCTTGCGTGATGCAAACATCAAAGATATTCAAACGCTCTACACCAACGACCTGGATCAGGGTGGCTACATCTCGCAAACATTGCGTGCTGACGACACCACTGAACAAATGGCGGCGCGTATTGCGATCTACCGCATGATGCGTCCTGGCGAACCACCAACGGAAGAATCTGTTGAAGCGCTTTTCAATGGATTGTTCTACAGCGAAGATCGTTATGATCTATCGGCTGTCGGCCGCATGAAATTCAATCGCCGTGTAGGCCGTGACGAACTGACCGGCTTGATGACACTGTCGAATGAAGACATTCTGGCTGTCATCAAGATTTTGGTTGAGTTGCGCAATGGCCGTGGTGAGGTTGACGATATTGATCACTTAGGTAATCGCCGCGTGCGTTGCGTAGGTGAGTTGGCCGAGAACCAATTCCGTGCGGGCTTAGTTCGTGTTGAGCGTGCGGTTAAGGAGCGCCTTGGTCAAGCAGAGGCGGATAACCTCATGCCTCACGATCTGATTAACTCCAAGCCTATTTCTGCTGCTATTCGCGAATTCTTTGGTTCATCCCAGTTGTCGCAGTTTATGGATCAGACCAATCCGCTCTCTGAGATCACGCACAAGCGTCGTGTCTCTGCGTTGGGACCTGGCGGTTTGACTCGTGAACGTGCAGGTTTTGAAGTTCGCGATGTACACCCAACCCACTACGGTCGTGTATGCCCGATTGAAACTCCTGAAGGTCCAAACATTGGACTGATTAACTCGCTGGCGATGTATGCCCGCCTAAACGAGTACGGTTTTCTGGAAACGCCTTACCGTAAAGTTGTCGATAGCAAGGTCGGTGTCCAGATCGATTATTTGTCGGCGATCGAAGAAGGTCGGTACATTATTGCGCAGGCTAACGCAACGATCGATGACAAAGGCAATCTGTCGGATGAACTGGTATCGGCGCGTGAAGCCGGTGAAACAATTTTAGTATCGCCTGAGCGTGTTCAGTACATGGACGTGGCGCCTGGTCAAATCGTTTCAGTTGCTGCTTCATTGATTCCATTCCTCGAGCATGATGATGCAAACCGTGCGTTGATGGGTGCGAACATGCAACGTCAAGCGGTGCCTTGCTTGCGTCCGGAAAAAGCATTTGTTGGAACCGGCGTGGAGCGCACAGTAGCTGTTGACTCGGGTACTACGGTTCAGGCTTTGCGTGGTGGTGTAGTCGACTATGTCGATGCGGGTCGTATCGTGATTCGTGTAAATGATGATGAAGCCCAAGCGGGTGAAGTCGGTGTCGATATTTACAACCTAATCAAATACACGCGTTCGAATCAGAACACCAATATCAATCAGCGCCCGATCGCAAAAGTGGGCGACCGCGTTGCGCGCCTTGATGTGATTGCTGATGGCGCTTCAACAGACCTTGGCGAACTCGCCTTGGGTCAAAATATGTTGGTCGCCTTTATGCCGTGGAACGGCTATAACTTCGAAGATTCGATTTTGATTTCGGAAAAAGTTGTGGCCGATGATCGCTACACCTCGATTCATATCGAAGAACTTTCGGTAGTAGCTCGCGACACAAAACTCGGACCTGAAGAAATCACGCGTGATATTTCTAACCTCGCTGAAAATCAATTAGCGCGTCTGGATGAATCCGGCATCGTTTATATCGGCGCTGAGGTTGAGGCGGGTGACGTGTTGGTTGGTAAGGTGACTCCTAAAGGCGAAACCCAACTAACACCGGAAGAAAAATTACTGCGTGCGATTTTCGGTGAAAAAGCATCGGACGTAAAAGACACGTCGCTGCGCGTTCCCTCGGGAATGATTGGCACGGTGATTGACGTTCAAGTGTTTACTCGCGAAGGAATTCAACGCGACAAACGCGCACAGCAGATTATCGATGACGAACTCAAGCGTTACCGCTTAGACCTCAACGATCAGTTGCGTATTGTTGAAGGCGATGCTTTCCAGCGTTTGGAAAAAATGCTGATCGGTAAAGTAGTCAATGGCGGTCCCAAGAAGTTGGTAAAGGGCGCACAAATCACCAAGGAATATTTGGATGATTTAGAAAAATATCACTGGTTTGATATTCGTCCTGCTGATGACGATGCCGCTGCCGCACTTGAGGCGATCAAAGAATCTATCGCTGAAAAGCGTCATCAATTCGATCTCGCTTTTGAAGAGAAGCGTAAGAAACTCACTCAGGGTGATGAGTTACCTCCGGGTGTGCAGAAGATGGTCAAGGTCTATCTGGCGGTAAAACGCCGCCTGCAGCCAGGTGACAAGATGGCGGGTCGTCACGGTAATAAGGGTGTGGTTTCACGCATCGTTCCTGTGGAAGATATGCCTTACATGGCTGACGGTACACCGGCTGATATCGTGCTCAATCCACTTGGCGTTCCTTCGCGTATGAATGTGGGTCAGGTGCTTGAGGTTCACTTGGGCTGGGCTGCTAAGGGTCTGGGTTTGCGCATCGGCGAAATGCTCAAGGCGCAAACTAAAGCCGCTGAAGTGCGTAATTTCCTGAAACAGATTTATAACGAATCAGGTCGCACAGAAGATCTCGATAAGTTTTCTGATGCTGAGATTTTTGAGTTGAGTGAAAACCTGAAAGAGGGCGTGCCATTTGCAACGCCAGTTTTTGATGGTGCTCATGAGACTGAAATCCATCGCATGTTGGATCTTGCTTATCCTGACGCCATTGCCAAGAAATTGGGTATGACGGCTTCAAAGAATCAGGTCACGATGTATGACGGACGTACTGGCGAAGCGTTTGAGCGCTCGGTCACGGTCGGTTATATGCACGTCTTGAAATTGCACCATCTGGTTGACGACAAGATGCATGCTCGTTCTACCGGTCCTTACTCGCTGGTAACTCAGCAACCTCTGGGTGGTAAGGCGCAATTTGGTGGGCAGCGTTTCGGAGAGATGGAGGTGTGGGCACTCGAGGCTTATGGTGCTTCCTACGTCTTGCAAGAAATGTTGACTGTTAAATCTGATGACGTGAACGGCCGTACCAAGGTTTATGAAAATCTGGTTAAAGGTGATCACGTGATTGATGCAGGTATGCCTGAATCCTTTAACGTGTTGGTTAAAGAAATTCGTTCTTTGGGTATCGACATCGATCTCGACCGCGACTAAGTTCTGTCGCCTCCTCTCGTGAAGAGGGGGCGTTATAAAGATTATTTTTTCACGCCACTGTGGAGTGATACATGAAAGCACTGCTCGATCTATTCAAGCAAGTTCAGCAAAATGAACAATTTGACGCCATCAAAATTGGATTGGCGTCTCCAGAAAAAATCCGTTCTTGGTCCTACGGCGAAGTTAAAAAGCCCGAGACCATCAACTACCGCACATTCAAACCCGAGCGTGATGGTTTGTTTTGCGCAAAAATCTTTGGCCCTATCAAAGACTACGAGTGCCTATGCGGTAAATATAAGCGCTTAAAGCATCGCGGCGTCATTTGCGAAAAATGCGGCGTTGAGGTAACGCTGGCTAAAGTGCGACGCGAACGTATGGGTCACATTGAGCTAGCTTCGCCGGTAGCGCATATCTGGTTCTTGAAATCCTTGCCTTCCCGTTTAGGCATGGTTCTCGATATGACCTTGCGTGATATCGAGCGCGTTTTGTACTTCGAAGCCTACGTTGTGACCGATCCTGGCATGACTCCGCTGAAGAAGTGCCAGATCATGTCGGAAGATGATTACGCGGCTAAATACGAAGAATTTGGTGACGACTTCGTCGCCCACATGGGCGCGGAAGGTATACGCGAATTGCTGCGCACGATCGATATCGACCGCGAGGCAGAGCAGTTGCGTACAGATTTGCGCGAATCGAAATCTGAAGCCAAGATTAAAAAATACGCTAAACGCTTAAAAGTACTTGAGGCCTTCCAACGTTCAGGTATCAAGCCTGACTGGATGATCATGGAAGTTCTGCCGGTATTACCGCCTGAACTGCGTCCGCTGGTGCCGCTGGATGGTGGTCGTTTCGCGACCTCCGACTTGAATGATTTGTATCGCCGCGTTATTAATCGTAATAATCGTCTCAAGCGCCTGATGGAATTGCGCGCGCCTGAAATCATTACGCGTAATGAGAAGCGCATGCTGCAAGAAGCGGTTGACTCCTTGCTCGACAATGGCCGTCGCGGCAAAGCGATGACCGGTGCGAACAAACGTCCGTTGAAATCGCTGGCAGAAATGATCAAAGGCAAGGGTGGCCGTTTCCGTCAAAACTTGCTGGGTAAACGTGTCGATTACTCGGGCCGTTCAGTGATCGTGGTGGGCCCACAATTAAAACTTCATCAGTGTGGTTTGCCAAAACTGATGGCGCTCGAATTGTTCAAGCCGTTCATCTTCAATAAATTAGAGTTGATGGGTCTGGCAACAACGATCAAAGCCGCTAAGAAGCTGGTCGAAATTCAAGAGCCTGTAGTTTGGGATATTTTGGAAGATGTGATTCGTGAGCATCCTGTGATGCTCAACCGTGCGCCTACGCTGCACCGTTTAGGTATTCAAGCTTTTGAGCCGGTTCTGATCGAAGGTAAAGCAATTCAGTTGCATCCACTCGTTTGCGCGGCGTTTAACGCCGACTTTGACGGTGACCAGATGGCTGTGCACGTGCCGCTGTCGATTGAGGCTCAGATGGAAGCGCGCACTTTGATGCTCGCTTCAAACAACATCTTGTTCCCATCGAACGGTGAACCTTCTATCGTTCCATCGCAGGATATCGTTTTGGGTCTCTACTACGCGACTCGCGAGAAAATCAACGGCAAGGGCGAGGGCATGATGCTCGCCGATGTTTCCGAAGTTATTCGTGCTTACGACAATAAAGAAGTTGAATTGTCTACGCGCGTCACGGTGCGTATTGCTGAGTATCCGAAAGATATGGTTACTGGTGAGTTCGTTAGAACAGTCACTCGTTATGAGACCACGATCGGTCGTGCGATTTTGTCGGAGATACTGCCGAAAGGTTTGCCTTTCTCCGCCATCAATCGTGCGTTGAAGAAAAAAGAAATTTCTAAGCTAATCAATATTTCCTTCCGTAAGTGCGGATTGCGTGCGACGGCTGTATTTGCCGATCAGTTGATGCAATCAGGCTTCCGTTTGGCAACGCGCGCAGGTATTTCAATTTGCGTCGATGACATGCTGGTGCCGCCACAAAAAGCGACGTTGATTGCCGCTGCCGAGCAAGAAGTTAAACAGATCGAACAGCAATATTCGTCCGGTCTGGTAACGGCTGGCGAGCGCTACAACAAAGTGGTCGACATCTGGGGTAAAGCCGGTGATGAAGTCGGTAAGGCCATGATGGAGCAGCTTAAAGTTGAAGACGTCGTTAAGCGCGACGGAACCAAAGGCGTGCAGGAATCCTTTAATGCCATTTACATGATGGCTGACTCGGGTGCACGTGGATCGGCTGCTCAGATTCGTCAGTTGGCCGGTATGCGCGGTTTGATGGCTAAGCCAGATGGCTCGATTATTGAAACGCCAATTACAGCGAATTTCCGCGAAGGTTTGAATGTTTTGCAGTACTTCATTTCAACCCACGGTGCGCGTAAAGGTCTGGCTGATACGGCATTGAAAACAGCGAACTCGGGTTATCTGACACGCCGACTGGTTGACGTGACTCAGGATCTAGTGGTTATCGAAAATGATTGCGGCACCGCTAATGGTGCTGTGATGAAGGCCTTGGTTGAGGGTGGTGAAGTCATTGAGGCGTTGCGTGATCGTATTCTTGGTCGAGTTGCAGCGAACGATATCGTCAATCCTGATACCCAAGCGACACTCTATGAAGCGGGCACTTTGCTCGACGAAGATTCAGTTGAAGAGATCGAGCGTCTTAGTATTGATGAAGTCAAAGTTCGTACGCCGTTAACGTGTGACACTCGCTATGGTCTGTGTGCGATGTGTTACGGACGCGATTTGGGTCGTGGTTCTATGGTCAATTCGGGTGAGGCAGTGGGTGTTATCGCTGCTCAGTCGATTGGTGAACCAGGAACACAGCTCACCATGCGTACCTTCCACATTGGCGGTGCAGCATCGCGTGCGGCAGTCGCTTCATCGGTCGAAGCGAAATCCAACGGTAATGTGCGCTTCACTGCGACCATGCGTTACGTGACTAACGGTAAAGGCGATCAAATCGTTATTTCTCGTTCAGGCGAAGTGTTGATTGCTGATGATCATGGTCGTGAGCGTGAGCGTCACAAAGTACCTTATGGTGCGACGCTGATTGTTAAAGATGGTCAGACAATCAAAGCAGGTACAGCACTCGCTACTTGGGATCCGCTGACTCGACCTATCATTACTGAGTACGCAGGTACAGTGAAGTTTGAGAACGTCGAAGAAGGCTCAACGGTTGCTAAGCAAATTGATGAGGTCACTGGCCTGTCAACCTTGGTGGTTATCGATGCCAAACGTCGTGGTACGACAACGGCTCGTGCGTTACGTCCACAGGTTAAGCTGTTGAACGAACAGGGTCAGGAAGTCAAAATTGCTGGCACTGAGCACGCTGTAACGATTGGTTTCCAGGTAGGCGCGCTGATTACTGTTAAAGACGGTCAACAGGTTTCAGTGGGTGAAGTGCTTGCACGTATTCCAACTGAATCACAAAAAACGCGTGACATTACCGGTGGTTTGCCGCGTGTGGCCGAGTTGTTTGAAGCGCGTTCACCAAAAGACGCAGGTATGCTCGCAGAAGTTACGGGTACCGTCGCGTTTGGTAAAGAAACCAAGGGCAAACAGCGTCTTGAAATTACTGACATGGACGGTTTGAAGCACGAATTCTTGATCACCAAAGACAAGCAAGTGTTAGTGCATGACGGCCAGGTAGTTAACAAGGGTGAGATGATTGTTGACGGCCCAGCTGATCCGCAAGACATTTTGCGATTGCTGGGTATCGAAGCGCTGGCGCGTTACATCGTCGACGAAGTGCAGGACGTTTACCGTCTGCAGGGCGTTAAGATTAATGACAAGCACATCGAAGTCATCGTGCGTCAGATGTTGCGTCGCGTTCAGGTGGTCGACGCTGGAGAGACTGCTTACATCCCCGGCGAGCAAGTTGAGCGTTCAGAATTGTTCGATGAGAACGATCGAATCGCACTCGAAAATAAGCGTCCTGCGACTTACGAGAACGTGCTGCTCGGTATTACTAAGGCTTCGTTGTCGACCGACTCCTTCATTTCGGCCGCTTCGTTCCAGGAAACCACTCGCGTCCTCACTGAGGCAGCCATCATGGGTAAGCGCGATGGCCTACGTGGCTTGAAGGAGAACGTGATTGTTGGTCGCTTGATACCAGCGGGTACAGGCCTCGCCTATCACCGTGCTCGCAAGGACAAAGAGAGCTGGGAGGCGGAAGAGCGTGCAGCAATGCTCCAGGCTGAGGCGGCTAGGGCGATGCAGGAAGCAGAAGCCACAACTTCAGGCGACGCTAGCGACGAAGGCTAAGTTATTGCCGAAAGAATAAAACAGCCTCGAGCTTTCGGGGCTGTTTTTATTTTAGCAATTCAATTAGTGTTAGCAGACCATAATTCGCTGCTAATAGTATGTTTGAATCATTTCCTTATGTTGACTAGGTTTCGCGCGACGTTTATACTCGCGAGTTCTCGAATTTAAGCTCGCTCGGGCTTAAGCGTTCTTTGGTCTGTTTTGCAGTCCCTGCATCGCTTTCCCTTTGCATGCTCTGCTGGATATCCGTTTAACGGTGTAATCCAGCGAATCTCGTCCCCGTGCTGCAAACGGGGTTTTGTTATTGCCGTATTTTTGTTGACTTAGACCGATGCCAACCATTAGCCAACTGATTCGCAAACCGCGCACCACGCTGCGCGTTAAAAGCAAATCGCCTGCACTTCAGAACAGCCCGCAAAAGCGAGGTGTTTGCACTCGCGTGTACACCACAACGCCAAAAAAACCGAACTCAGCTTTGCGTAAAGTCGCCAAGGTGCGTTTGACGAATGGCTTTGAGGTCATTTCCTACATCGGTGGCGAAGGCCACAATCTGCAAGAGCACAGTGTTGTGTTGCTTCGCGGTGGTCGTGTAAAGGATTTGCCGGGTGTGCGTTACCACATGGTGCGTGGTGCCCTCGATACTCAAGGCGTTAAAGATCGTAAGCAATCGCGCTCGAAGTACGGTGCCAAACGCGGCAAAGCTGCTGCGAAGTAATTAGCAGGTCATTTTTAACCTGTAGAACACGAGTCTGCGGTGGAAGCCGCAGTTTGAATTGGCCGAAATGGTCGAGTAAGTGAACGATTTTTATGGTCGTTCGAGGCTCAAGGCGCAAGCCAAAGCCAACTGAAGAAGAGCGAAAGGAAAAGTAATGCCACGTCGTCGCGAAGTCCCCAAAAGAGAAATTCTGCCTGATCCGAAATTTGGCAATGTTGATGTCGCTAAATTTGTAAACGTGTTGATGTTGTCCGGTAAAAAATCGGTTGCAGAAAACATCATTTATGGTGCGTTCGAGCATATTCAGACCAAGTCAGGTAAAGATCCACTCGAGGTGTTTGCTGCTGCCATCGGCAATTGCAAACCTATGGTTGAAGTTAAATCACGCCGCGTTGGTGGTGCTAACTATCAAGTTCCAGTCGAGGTTCGCCCTGTTCGTCGTATGGCGTTATCGATGCGTTGGTTGCGCGAAGCCGCTAACAAGCGCAGCGAAAAATCGATGCCACAACGACTTGCTGGTGAGTTGCTCGAAGCAGCTGAAGGTCGTGGCGGTGCGATGAAAAAGCGTGATGAAGTTCACCGTATGGCAGAAGCTAACAAAGCATTCTCGCATTTCCGTTTCTGATCATAGGAGCGCAGCCACGTGCAGCGCTCTTTGCAGACTGAAAGCCGGGTGCACTGATGTCAGTTGTGCTCGGTTTCTTTATTTAGAGATATTAGGATTTATTTATGGCCCGCAAGACTCCCATTGAGCGTTATCGCAATATCGGTATCTCTGCTCACATTGATGCAGGTAAGACCACCACGACCGAACGTATTCTGTATTACACGGGCGTGAACCATAAAATTGGTGAAGTGCATGACGGCGCGGCCACCATGGATTGGATGGAGCAAGAGCAAGAGCGTGGCATCACGATTACCTCTGCGGCGACGACATGCTTTTGGAAAGGCATGGCGAATAATTTTCCAGAGCATCACATCAACATCATTGATACTCCAGGCCACGTAGACTTCACGATTGAAGTTGAGCGTTCCATGCGTGTGTTAGATGGTGCTTGCATGGTTTATTGCGCAGTGGGTGGCGTACAGCCGCAATCTGAAACTGTTTGGCGTCAGGCTAACAAGTACAAAGTGCCGCGCTTGGCCTTTGTGAACAAGATGGACCGTACCGGTGCCAACTTCTTCAAAGTCTACGAGCAGATGCGCAATCGCCTCAAGGCAAACCCTATTCCTATTCAAGTACCTATCGGCGCTGAAGATCAGTTCGAAGGCGTAGTTGATCTGGTAAAAATGAAAGCTATTTTCTGGGATGAAGGTTCTCAGGGAATGAAATTCGACTACCGTGAAATTCCGGCTAACCTTGTGGAAGTGTCCAAGGAATGGCGCGAAAAGATGGTTGAAGCTGCTGCTGAAGCGAATGAAGAGTTGATGAACAAGTACCTCGAAGAAGGTGACTTGTCGGAAGAAGACATCAAAGTAGCGATTCGTCAGCGCACTATCGCTGGTGAGATCGTGCCTATGATGTGCGGTACGGCATTCAAAAACAAAGGTGTTCAGGCGATGTTGGACGCGGTAATTGAGTACTTGCCAGCGCCTACCGATATTCCGCCAGTTAACGGCATTGATGATAACGAGCAGCCTGTTTCACGCAAGGCCGAAGATAACGAAAAGTTTTCAGCGCTCGCGTTCAAGATCATGACCGATCCATTTGTTGGTCAGCTGATCTTCTTCCGCGTTTACTCGGGTACTGTTAATTCAGGCGATACGATCTACAACGCCATTAAAGGTAAAAAAGAACGTCTGGGTCGTATTCTGCAAATGCATGCGAACCAACGTGAAGAAATCAAAGAAGTTCGCGCGGGTGATATCGCCGCAGCCGTTGGCTTGAAAGAAGCAACGACGGGTGACACGCTGTGTGATCCAGCTGCAGTGATTACGCTTGAGCGCATGATTTTCCCAGAGCCAGTGATTTCGCAGGCAGTTGAGCCTAAGACAAAAGCTGACCAAGAGAAGATGGGCTTAGCGCTGAATCGTTTGGCGCAAGAAGATCCATCATTCCGTGTAAAAACTGATGAAGAATCAGGTCAGACCATTATTTCGGGCATGGGCGAATTGCACCTCGAGATTATTGTTGACCGTATGCGTCGTGAATTCAGCGTTGAGGCAACGGTTGGTAAGCCACAAGTAGCTTATCGCGAAACGATCCGTAAAGTCTGTGAAGAGATTGAAGGTAAATTCGTCAAACAATCAGGCGGTCGTGGACAGTATGGTCACGTTGTGCTGAAGCTTGAGCCGCAAGAGCCAGGCAAAGGTTTTGAATTTATTGATGCAAT
>CAINAY010000214.1 GCA_903846425.1 uncultured Noviherbaspirillum sp. | reverse complement strand
TTCATCAGCGCTATATTGGGCTGGCTCATGAAAAACAATCGCCACCTCCCTCGTAAAAATCGTAACAATAAGCGGCTGGATGTTTGTATTTTCGGTGCGCTTCGGTCAGAATCACAGTACTTATGAACTGCTCGCGAGGAACGCTGCCTTGATCGTCTACGAATACCCATTCAATGAGCGTATTCGCACGCTGTTGCGTCTTGAGGACTTGTACGTCAAGTTCAAGTTCTTTGTCGTGCAAGACAATCCACTGCAACACCATGTGGCGCTAGCGACAATCTATGAAATGCTCGAAGTCGCGGGTCGGGCAGACCTTAAATCGGATTTGTTGCAAGAATTAGAACGTCAGAAGCAAACGCTGATGGGATTTAAATCCAATCCCAACGTTGAAAGCAGTCGGCTCAACGAAATTCTGTCGGACATAGAAAGAACCAGCGCTGCCTTAATCGCTATCCAAGGCAAAACCGGGCAACACATCCGCGAAAACGAATGGTTGATGAGCATACGTGGCCGCACCATTATTCCCGGCGGTGCTTGCGAATTCGATCTACCCTCCTACCATGCGTGGCAGCAGCAATCTACCGAACAACGTCGCGCGGATATCAATCAATGGTTCGCGCCGCTTGAGCCGCTGTTCGCAGCCATCAATATTATTCTGCGCTTACTGCGCGAATCAGGCCGCGCCACCAATATCGTGGCAATCGCCGGTAGCTTCCAGCAAATGCTGCAAGGCCGTACCTATCAGCTGCTGCGCGTTAGCATTGATCAAAGCCTGCGTGCCATTCCTGAAATTTCAGCGAATAAATACGTGCTCTGGATACGCTTCACCAGCCAGGGCGGCGACATGAAGCCGAAAGCTTACGAGGGCGATGTGCCCTTCGAGCTAACGCTCTGCAATTTCTGACCCATCGCGATGGTTACTGTCGTTGATTGCCCGACCTGTGCGGCCAAGGTTGAATGGAAAGAATCCAATCGCTGGCGCCCGTTTTGTTCCGAACGCTGCAAGCAGATTGATCTCGGCGCTTGGGCAGAAGAAAAATACATCATCCCCGGCGCCGCCCCCACAGATGATCTGGATCTAGACCCTGACAACATCCACTGACGTTAGCTGAAGTTAGCTTAAGCAGTTTTGCCTATGCAGCGCAAAATCAAACCAAGCTGAGAACCCTAAGCGAGATCCGCAAAGCGCAGTTGATCCAACCATTCAATCAGCGGTATGGTGGCTGGCAGCAAGGGAGTAAGAGCCACAGCACCTTGCCACGCGAGTTGCTGCCCTTCTAGTGCACGCGGCTCGCCACGCCAGTCACGACTAATATAAAAATGTAATCGCACATGCGCATGGGGATAAACATGCTCAACCCCACACCACGGCTCGGCCGATTGAATATCGACCGCAATTTCTTCTGCAAATTCGCGTTTCAATGCATTGAATATCGTTTCGCCTGATTCGACTTTACCGCCGGGGAATTCCCAATAACCCGCATAGGGCTTGCCCTCGGGTCGGCACGCTAACAACACTTCACCATTCGGCTTCATCAATATGCCCACCGCGACATCGACGGGTACAGGTTTATGTGTCGAAGCCTGGCCAGAGGCTGAGTGAGTGACGGTCATCTACTTTGCGTGCTTACCCGCCCAGTCGCGCGCGAATTGCCAAGCAATACGGCCCGAACGCGAACCGCGTTGCAATGCCCAACGCAAGGCTTCAGGCTCGGCCTCGGCAAACTGTGAACTAGCCACATCGAAGTGGCGTAACCAATGCCGCACAATGTCGAGGTAATCATCCTGACGGAAAGGATAAAACGATAGCCACAAACCAAATCGCTCTGACAACGAAATTTTTTCTTCGACCGTTTCGCCAGGATGCAAATCACCATCATCAACGTGACGATAGCCTTCGTTATCTGACATACGCTCAGGCAGCAAATGGCGCCGATTCGACGTAGCGTAAATCAGCACATTATCGGATTGCGCTGAGATACTGCCGTCGAGCGCGACTTTGAGAGCTTTGTAACCACTCTCGCCTTCTTCGAACGATAAATCATCGCAAAAAATAATGAAACGCTCAGGACGTTCTGCTACCAAATCAACGATATCGGGTAAGTCGACCAAGTGTTCTTTATCGACTTCAATCAAACGCAAACCTTGATCAGCAAATTGCACCAGACAGGCTTTGATCAACGATGATTTGCCCGTACCACGCGCACCGGTAAGCAGAACATTATTAGCCGGCAGGCCGCTAATGAATTGCCGTGTGTTTTGTTCAATCTGCTGTTTTTGCGGAGCGATGTTGTGCAAATCTTCTAAACGAATACGCGAAGGATGTGCAACGGCGCTTAAGTGTCCGCGCTGATCGCGACCCACGCGCCAACGAAATGCAGTGGCAGACCAATCAACCTCAGGGGCACGCGCCGGCAGCATGGCCTCAACGCGCGCCAATACGGATTCGGCCCGCTGTAAAAAGTGTTCTAGTTCTTTCATAATCAGGAACGGTAGTCAGCGTTAATAGATACGTAGTCGTGTGAAAGATCACAGGTCCAGATAGTCGCTGTGGCCTCGCCACGCGCGAGTGTCACTCTTACAGTAATTTCACTTTGTTTCATCACTCGCTGACCATCCTGTTCTTGATAGTCAGGATTACGGCCACCTTGCTTAGCAACCCACACATCATCCAGATACAAATTGATTTGATTCACATCCAAATCATTCACACCCGCATAGCCAATCGCTGCGAGTATGCGACCCAAGTTAGGATCAGAAGCGAAGAATGCTGTTTTAACTAAGGGTGAATGTCCTATCGCATACGCAATTTTGCGGCACTCTTCCAAATCACGCCCTTGCTCAACACGCACGGTAATAAATTTTGTAGCGCCTTCACCATCACGAACAATCATCTGCGCTAACTCTTGCGATAAGCCGATTACTGCT
>CAINAY010000213.1 GCA_903846425.1 uncultured Noviherbaspirillum sp. | reverse complement strand
GTATCTCGTACATTGGTTGAGATGGCATGCGGGCTGTAGCAGGATGCTTCATTGGCGTAACTGGATTCAGGTCGGGTGGTAGCTGATAGCCAGTGAGGGCTGACATAAGTCATACCCACTTGCATATGAGCGAGTCGATATGGTCCTGCGCCGTTAGCCAGCACTAGGCCTTTGTAGGCGGGCCCTTCGTATCTGAATTTTTCATTCAACGATAGCGTCTCTAAGGCTTCGTCTAGCGCGCTTATCAAGCAGCTGCTTATTCTGGCGAAAGTATCAGACCCAGACATTTGCCACACTCTCAGCGCATCATTGACAGAGTTAAAGCTACCAGTCTGTGAATTGCAATAATCGACTAAAGCTAATACATGTTGTAGTTTAAGTTGCGGTAAATTTTTTTGTGCAGCGTTGCACGATAATTTAATTTCATCCGGGTTCATTTTCAAATCTAACCAGTCAAACACTTTTGGATGAATTATTTCTGACAGCGCATTTCGTTCTTTTGAGGAGATCGCCACAATAGTCTTTTGAAACGATTTTATGAGATAACTTTTATGAAAAGGATTAATTGCCGCCTCAAGAGACATACGCGACAGTGTTACCGAGTAATTTTGTTGGAATTCATGCGAAGAAAAAAGTCCACACGAAATTTGATGACCTTTGGCTAGTTCTGTTGATGTGAATGAATCATCAGGTAAAAAGAGTTGGTTGGCATGCAGCATGCCGTATTGATTTTTTACTTCTTCATTAATGGAGATTTGATACAGGCTATTAATTTCTTCCATAGCTGTTTTAGTTAAATGATTAATTCCGATCTTATTGATTTTTGAAAGGCACTCGGTATTCATTCGTGATAAATACGATTCATGCAATAGGCTGGGTAAAGCTGGCTGAATTATTGCTGAGCGCCTCAGAATAGGTAGCATGTTGTCTCCTCGTTGTTTGTTGCGCATTGTTTTAATCGATCAATCTGATCGTTAAAATTTTTTATGATGAGTGCGTAACGATTACCTAGCGAGAGTTCTGGATATCAGCAGTGCGCCTGACATGGCGCAAGCTTTTTACTGAAACGATTCGAGAGCTTGGTTCATATTTTTTAGGACATAAAAAAACCCGCGCAGAGCGCGGGTTTTTTAGAGTGCAACGAATGCTTCTGGATTACATCATTCCATCCATGCCACCCATGCCGCCCATACCACCCATGCCGCCCATACCACCGCCGCCTGATGGTTTGTCTTCAACCAGATCAGACACCATGCAATCGGTAGTGAGCATCAACGATGCGATAGACGCTGCATTTTGCAATGCAGAACGTGTGACTTTGGCTGGATCGAGAACGCCCATTTCAACCATGTCACCATACGTACCATTAGCTGCGTTGTAACCGAAGTTACCTTTGCCTTCGAGTACTTTGTTGACGACCACTGAAGCTTCTTCGCCAGCATTGCTAACGATCATGCGCAGTGGCTCTTCCATGGCACGCATAACGATCTTGATACCCGCTTCTTGATCAGGATTGTCGCCTTTGACCTTCAGGTTGGCACGTGCACGCAGAAGCGCAACACCACCACCTGCAACAATACCTTCTTCAACCGCTGCACGAGTTGCATGCAGAGCATCTTCTACGCGCGCTTTTTTCTCTTTCATTTCGACTTCAGTTGCAGCGCCGACTTTGATCACTGCAACACCGCCTGCCAACTTAGCAACGCGTTCTTGCAATTTCTCGCGATCGTAGTCAGACGTTGATTCGTCAATCTGTACGCGCAATTGTTTTACGCGTGCTTCGATCGATTTGCTTACGCCAGCACCATCAATGATCGTGGTGTTTTCTTTACCCACTTCAATACGTTTAGCTTGGCCGAGATCGTTCAGTGTGACTTTTTCTAATGTCAGGCCCACTTCTTCAGCGATCACTTGACCACCAGTCAAAATAGCGATGTCTTCCAGCATGGCTTTACGACGATCTCCAAAACCAGGTGCCTTAACAGCACATGTTTTCAGAATGCCACGGATGTTATTCACCACCAGAGTTGCCAACGCTTCGCCTTCGATATCTTCAGCGATGATCAGCAGTGGACGACCGGCTTTCGCTACTTGCTCCAGTACGGGCAGCAAATCACGAATGTTGGAAATCTTCTTGTCGCACAATAGGATGAAAGGATTTTCCATCAGCGCGACTTGCTTGTCTGGATTGTTGATGAAGTACGGAGACAGATAGCCACGGTCGAATTGCATACCTTCGACAATGTCGAGTTCATCATTCAGTGATTTACCATCTTCAACAGTGATAACGCCTTCTTTGCCGACTTTTTCCATTGCTTCAGCGATACGATCACCGATTGAGCTATCCGAGTTAGCCGAGATCGAACCGACTTGTGCGATCTCTTTCGATGTCGTGCAAGGCTTGGAGATTTTTTTCAATTCTTCAACGGTCGCTGCTACTGCTTTATCAATACCGCGCTTCAGATCCATTGGGTTCATACCGGCTGCAACGTATTTCATGCCTTCACGAACAATTGCTTGTGCTAACACGGTTGCAGTAGTGGTACCGTCACCGGCGTTGTCAGAAGTTTTTGATGCAACTTCTTTCACCATCTGCGCGCCCATGTTCATCAGCTTGTCTTTGAGCTCGATTTCTTTGGCGACCGATACACCATCCTTGGTGACGGTAGGGGAGCCGAACGAGCGCTCCAGAATGACATTGCGGCCTTTAGGACCTAACGTGACTTTTACTGCATTGGCGAGAATGTTTACGCCTTCAACCATTTTCTGACGGGCGACGTCGCCAAATACGACTTCTTTAGCTGCCATGTTGTTACTCCTTGATTCGTTATTCGATTTTGCTCGGTAATTTATTCGTTATTCGACGACAGCCATCACGTCGTCTTCACGCATGACGAGCAATTCATCGTCACCGACTTTGACGGTTTGGCCTGAATATTTACCAAAAAGGACTTTGTCGCCAACTTTGACGTCGAGAGGACGAACCTTGCCGTCATCACCGACTTTGCCATTACCAACGGCCTTCACTACGCCTTGATCTGGCTTTTCGGCTGCCTGATCTGGGATTACGATGCCCGACGCTGTCTTAGTTTCCTGCTCTAGGCGTTGAACGACAATGCGGTCGTGCAAGGGACGAATCTTCATAAAAACTCCTTAAAACAATAAATTATGTTTGTTTGTGCGCCAGTTAATGGGGTCCGACTTCGCTGGCTGGACGTGAAAAAACTTTTTGCCAGGGGAGTTGTTAGCACTCTCCTCCAACGAGTGCTAAGTATAGGGATGGTGCCCTGCTTTTTCAAGAAGCACTTCTGAAAACTTCATATAAATTATCCAAAATCGAATATCTAATTGATAAATCTAGACTTTTTAGCGTATTTAGTGAGCATTGTTCAGCCTTAGCTGCATAAATAAGATTCGGCATCTAGCTTTTATGCAAAGTCTTTCAGGCATGATTCGCATCACTGGAGAATAAATTGTGTCAAATTTAGAAACTATTATTGTTCCGCGCGTTCGCGATCTGGGTGACGGCTTTCAGGTCAGGCGCGCACTTCCTGCCGCTGAGCGTCGGATGGTCGGTCCGTTTGTTTTTCTTGATCAGATGGGTCCGACCTTACTAGCGCCGGGTTCAGGGCTTGATGTTCGTCCTCATCCCCACATTGGTCTGGCAACCGTTACCTGGTTGTTGGAAGGCGAAATTCTGCATCGCGATAGTTTGGGCTATGTGCAAACTATTCGACCCGGTGAAGTCAACTGGATGACAGCAGGGCGGGGCATCGTGCACTCAGAGCGTAGCGATACGCAACAGCGCGAACAAGCTTCGTCTTTATATGGTTTGCAATGTTGGGTCGCGCTGCCGCAAGCGGATGAAGAGTGTGAACCTGATTTCACTCATCAAAAAGCATTCGAGTTGTCGACATCAATGCTCGATGGAGCACATATCATATTAGTAGCAGGAAGCTTTATGGGAATGCAATCAACCTTGCCGACTCGATCACCACTGGTGTACGCACAGTTGACCTTGCAGCCATCGGCGCATTTTTCCCTACCTGCGGAATATACCGAGCAAGCTCTTTATATAGTCAGTGGTGAAATTGACTGTGGAATCGATGGTGTGCACAGCGCAGGCTGCTTGCTCGTCGCACGAACAGGCGCAGGTTTGGAGATTCGCGGAGGATCGCATGGCGCAGTCGTAATGATACTTGGCGGTGAACCATTAGATGGGCCACGGTCGATGGCTTGGAATTTTGTATCTAGCAGTGAAGAGCGAATTCGACAAGCTAGCGACGATTGGTTACACCAACGCTTTGCAACTGTGCCGGGTGAATCAGAATTCATTCCATTGCCAGATGCGCTGAAGCGGTGACTAGCTAGTTGATTTCCAAGAATCCCAAGCCAAACTAGCAGCACACAAATCTTCAATCGCTGTGCCCACTGACTTAAAGACCGTGATCTCGTCATTATTGCCTCGACCGGCATGACGATGGGCTGTCAGATCAGCTAACTCTGCACGAACAGCATCACGAGTAATTAATCCCTGTTGTAGAGGTTGAATTACATCGCCTGCTTCAGCGAGTGTGCCTTCAAACGTATCCACAAAAATTTGTGCATGACACATCAATGCATCATCCACTTCACGCATATCCGGTCGAAAGCCGCCGACTAGATCGATATGCGTGCCAGGTTTTACCCAGTCGTGAAAAATCAATGGTTCTTTACTCGTGGTTGCACAACAGATGATGTCTGCTTGTTGTGCTGACTGCGATAAATCATGCGCCTCAATAATAGCGATATGCTCGGGTAAGCCTTCTTCACGTAACGCCTTGGCAGTTTGTGCAATGCTTTGCGAATGTCGACCCCATACGCTGACTTGTTGAATCGGGCGCATCATGCAATGGGCAATAGCCATGTGCGGCGCTAAGCGCCCTGTACCCACTAGCAAAAGATGATGGCTCTCTTTGCGCGATAAATAATCCGAAGCCAAAGCAGACGCTGCCGCCGTACGTCGCAGTGTGAGCTGTTCGCCATCCATGAGTGCAATCGGCACACCGGTAGCTGTATCCATCAAAATAAACAGAGCGTGCACGGTTGGTAAACCTTGACTACGATTCTCAGGCGCGACGGTGACCACTTTAAGGCCGAGCTGTTTTGATTCCTGCCAGACGGGCATGATCAGCAATGTCGTCGGTCCCGGTTCAGATACGCGATGCGCGTGACGCAGTGGAGCATGATTGACTTGCGTAAAAGTTTTTCGCAAAGCTTCGATCAGCATGGGGTAAGGCAGATACTTCTTGAGTTCGGTGCCACTAATAAAAGGAAGCATTACATTTGTATCTCATAAAAATCGTGCACTTGGATAGGGCTATGCCATCCGACTATTGTAGCCAAACGCGCTGACATCACGTGGGATAATCTAGGCACTCCAATGAAAGGCTGCGCGAATGATAGTTAGTAGGGGCTTGTTGGGCCGATGGTCCTTGTTATTAATAGTGTCGCTACTGTCAGCGTGTACTTCGCTGCCGCACGGTAGCGGCTTGCCCGCGCCATTCGCCAGATCACTTGCTCAAGTGGGCATTCCTATAACCTCGGTAGCCCTTGACATCAGAACGGTCGAGGGAAAAGTGCTGGCTTCTCACAATCAACAGCTTTCTTTTAATCCTGCGTCGGTCATGAAGCTGGTGACAACAGCGGCGGCCTTAGACCTTTTAGGTCCAGATTATCGCTGGATTACGCGCGTGTATGCGCAAGGCTCTATTGTTGGTGATGTACTGAATGGCGATCTGATTATTCAAGGAAGTGGTGATCCGCGACTGGCACATGAAGACCTTGCACGTTTACTGCGTCGGTTACGTAGCTTGGGTGTGCGTGAGATTTATGGTGACTTAGTACTAGATCGCAGCCTGTTTCAAACAACGCTAGACGATGCGGCGGCATTTGATGGTTTGCCTTACCGAGCATATAACGCGCTGCCAGATGCGCTCTTACTCGATGCAAAGGCGATTAGCTTACGATTTTTTCCTGATGCGCAAACTCAGAGTGTGCGTGTGGCGATGGAACCGCCGATGTCAGATTTTGTGCTTGAGTCGCCAAAGCT
>CAINAY010000212.1 GCA_903846425.1 uncultured Noviherbaspirillum sp. | reverse complement strand
CGGGCGCTGATCTGAATTGGATGAAAAAAATGGCTACGCATACCTATGAAGAAAATTTATCGGATGCCGCCGCTCTCGCAGAAATGATGCGTGTTATTTATTCCAGCACAAAACCCGTCGTGGCACGAGTTCAAGGCGATTGCTATGCGGGTGGTATCGGGTTGGTGGCTGCTTGCGATATGGTAGTAGCGAGTGCCTCAGCAGGTTTTTGTCTATCTGAAGTGAGGCTGGGTTTGATACCTGCGACAATTTCGCCGTATGTGATTCGCGCCATGGGTGAGCGTCAAGCGCGACGTTATTTTCTGACCGCTGAACGGTTTGATGCGCATCAAGCCAAGCGTATAGGTTTGGTTCACGAAGTGGCCGATGACAATCAACTCGATCATGAAGTAGAAAAATTCACTCACGCCTTACTTTCCTGCAGTCCGCATGCGATGGATGAGGCTAAACGATTAATGCGCGATGTTTCTTACGCGCCTATCGATCATGAATTGATCGCTGAAACGGTACGTCGTATTGCAGATATTCGTAGTTCTGCGCAGGGCAAAGAAGGTGTTCAGGCGTTTTTACAAAAGCGCAAACCAAGCTGGTTAGTCGATATTACTAATGACCAGTGATGCATCGATGCTAGCAGTTTTGAAAAATCAGCTGGATAGCCTGAAGCAGCAGCAATTATGGCGCAGGCGATGGAATGCCGATACGCCGTGTGCACCAAAGGTGTACGTGGAAGGTCGTGAGCTGATTGCCTTTTGCAGTAATGACTATTTGGGCTTGGCCGCAGACCCGCTGGTGATTGAAGCCTTACGCGAAGGTGCATCGATTTACGGTGCGGGTAGTGGCGCATCGCATCTGATTAGCGGCCATTCACGCGCGCATGAAAAACTTGAAACCGCTCTGGCCGATTTTTTTTCACCGCATATAATTTCAGGCCGCGCGCTGTATTTGTCTAGTGGCTACATGGCTAATCTGGCAGTTATTACAGCATTGGCTGATGCGCACTCCGAGATTTTTTCCGAAGCACTGAATCACGCATCGCTGATTGATGCTGCGCGTTTGTCGCGCGCAAAAGTTAGTATCTACCCGCATCGCGATTTGACGGCCTTGAGTGCGATGTTGGCGTCTAGTACCGCTGAGCGCAAACTCATTGTCACTGATGGTGTGTTTAGTATGGATGGCGATATCGCGCCGCTGACAGAGATACTGCGTCTTTGTGAATTGCATGATGCGTGGTTGATCGTCGATGATGCGCACGGTTTTGGCGTGCTGGGTAAACAAGGTCGTGGTTTGATCGAACATTTTTCTCTTCGCTCTGAGCGACTGATTTTGATAGGCACGTTGAGTAAAGCGGCCGGTGTCGCGGGCGCGTTCATTACAGCGCATGAGACCATTATTGAATGGTTGATACAACGCGCGCGTCCGTATATTTATTCCACTGCATCGCCACCGGCGTTAGCGCATGCATTGTTAACGAGTCTTACTATTATTGCGGGCGAAGAGGGCACTCGCCGTCGCGCTGTATTAAATGAACGTATCGCTCAATGGAAATCGGCCATCAATTTGAAGCACTGGCAGATGCTTGAATCCGAGACGCCGATACAACCGGTGCTGATTGGTGATAATGCGCTCACGATGGCAGCGGCACAGCAATTACGCGAGCACGGTTTTTGGGTGGGCTCTGTTCGCCCTCCAACGGTTCCGCTAGGTACCGCCAGATTGCGAGTGACTTTATCTTCGGCGCATACCCATGAACAGGTGGCGCAATTAGCTAGTCACGTGAACACACTTGAGAGGACCTAGTTATGGTTAGTAGACTAGATTTTTTCGTCACCGGAACCGATACCAATGTAGGTAAGACACTCGTGTCAGCGGCTTTGATTCGCAGTCTGGCGAGCCATGGGCTGAAAGTGGCAGGAATGAAACCGGTGGCAGCGGGCGCTGAGCTGCGCGATGGCAAACTATGGAATGAGGATGTTGCGCTCTTGAGTGGTGAGGCAAACGTGAGCTTGCCTTCGCACTTAATTGCCCCGTATTTATTTAAAGAAGCCGCTGCTCCGCATGTGGCCGCTGCATTGGAAGACCAGCACATTAATCCCGCCACTATTTTTACCGCTTTCGAGAACATCCGTGCCCAAACCGAGGCCGTCATTGTTGAAGGCGTGGGTGGTTTTTGCGTGCCCCTAACACCACAGACCGGCATGGCTGACATCGCAGCGCGATTACAGCTTGATGTTATCCTCGTGGTTGGTTTGCGTCTGGGTTGCCTGAATCATGCATTACTCACCGCCGAGGCCATCGCAGCGCGAGGTTTGCGCTTGGCGGCGTGGGTGGTTAATCAGATTGATCCAGCAATGCCGCATCAGGCCGCCAACATAGAAGCATTGCGTGAGCGGTTACCTGCACCTTGTTTGGGTAGTTTGCCTTGGATGTCCGTGCCGTCTGCAGCTCTTGCGGCTGATAAGCTGGATTTTTCGCAGTTGGCAGATTGGCCGAAATAGTTACGAAACTGATTCATCAAACTTAGCTATAAAACTTAGCTACAAAACTTAGCTATAAAACTTAATTACTGACTTTATTTACACAGGATTCATGCATGTCATCGCAACCCATTACCTTTCACGCTGCGCGTAACAAAATTGCGACATTGGCGGCTGCGCGCGATATCTGGCCTGTGGCTGAAGTAGTGAAACTTTTTGAGCTTCCCTTTAATGATTTACTGTGGCGCGCACAAAAAATACATCGTGAACATTTCGATGCGAATGAAGTTGAGCTAGCGACGCTGTTGTCGATTAAGACCGGAGGCTGTCCGGAAGATTGTGGTTATTGCCCGCAATCGGCGCATTACGATACCGGTGTAACAGCAGAAAAAATGATGCCAGTAGAAGAAGTCGTCGCAGCGGCGCAGGCAGCTAAAGATAGTGGTGCGACACGCTTTTGTATGGGAGCCGCCTGGCGCGCGCCGAAAGATCGCGATCTCGATGCTGTTGAAGATATGGTTAAAGCGGTTAAAGCATTAGGCATGGAAACCTGCGCTACTTTAGGCATGCTGAAAGAAGAACAAGCCGAGCGTCTGCGCAATGCGGGTTTGGATTACTACAACCACAATTTGGATACAGCGCCGGAATTTTACGGCGACATCATCAGCACCCGCGATTACCAAGACCGATTAGATACGCTAGAACATGTGCGCGAAGCGGGATTGAAAGTGTGTTGCGGCGGTATCGTCGGCATGGGCGAAACGCGTGAGCAACGTGCGGGTCTGATTTCGCAACTAGCGAATTTAAATCCTTATCCGGAGTCGGTGCCTATCAATCATTTAGTCGCGGTGGAAGGCACGCCTTTGGCTGAGCAAGAAGCACTCGATCCGCTGGAATTTGTGCGCACTATTGCGGTGGCTCGCATCACCATGCCGAAAGCACGCGTGCGTTTGTCAGCCGGACGACGTCAGTTAGGTGAGGGTATTCAGACCCTGTGTTATCTGGCGGGTGCGAATTCGATTTTTTACGGCGATAAATTACTCGTTACCGGTAATCCCGAAGTCGAAGACGATCGTGCTTTGTTAAACCGACTGGGAATACACGGTAAGAGCTAAGGCGTCACACGTAGTTGCTTAGATTTTTTTAGCGACTAAACCGATAAGTGCCGATTGCCCACTGTGCTGCGTACCTTCACGCAGCACTTCTTCGTAGCTCTCTAGCTCGATGATGTCCATGCCAGCAAACTCAGCACGCAGTAATTCCTCAGTATACAAATGATCAAGCCGTGGTGGCCCGCCAGTTTTATAGTCTAGTTGTTTAGGCGTGTAACCTTGAAGTAAAAGAAGGCCGCCCGGTTTCAGGCTTTCCATCATTCGTTTGAACAAACGTGTGCGCGATTCAGGATCAGCAAACTGTATAAAAATAGCGACCACTAGATCATAGTGATCAGGCTGCCAGTGCCAATCATCGCAATCACTCACGTTGAAATTCACCGTCACATTCGCCGCTAAGGCAAGCTGACGTGCTTTGTCTACACCCAACGGTGAAATATCAAAGGCGTCAACTTGCATCCCACGCTCAGCCATCCAAACACTATTGCGACCCTCGCCATCAGCTACGGCCAGCGCGCTGCCACCGGGTATAAGCAGTTCGCTATGCTGCGCCAACCACACATTCGGCGTTTTGCCGAAGATGTAGTCAGTACTAGAGAAGCGCGCATCCCAGGTTGCAGCAGGATTGGAAAAACCTTTTGAGCGAACTTTAGGCATGGGCTTAGGGTGTATCGGTTGAGTGGGTATCAACGGGGCAGCTATTGAGTTTGAGAATTCCGTACGCTGGACAGAAACGGAATACACCGGTGGCAATCGGTATTAAACCTAACCAGCCCCACGGCCCGATGATGTTCAGTAGTGACAGCAGAATTAGCAAGCTGCCGATAAAGATACGAAGTGCGCGGTCGGTAGCACCAATATTTTTCATCATCACAGTCTCCTCGTTTGAATCAAGTCAATTGAAATTACCAGGTGAATCTTACTGCGGGGTTGCCGGGGTGTCGCTGGGTACAACGGCGACGTCGCGTGCATCGCGTGCACTCATCAGACGCTCCGCGCCTTCGAATAATGCCATGCCAGCGATCATAGAGAGTACAAAAATGATGGCCTGAGGTGCGCCCGTGCCCAGGGTGACTAGAGCAGGGCCAGGACAGAAGCCCGCCATGCCCCAGCCTGCGCCAAAGAGTAGGCTGCCCACGATCAGACGCTTGTCGATATCGTTTTTTGTGGGGAGTCGAATAGCGCCGCCCAAAAAATTCATTGTACGATTGCGAGCAAAGCGGAAGGCGACTAGCCCGACCAAAATGGCACCGGCCATCACGAAGGCTAGCGAGGGGTCCCACAGACCAGAAATATCCAGAAAACCGATCACCTTGGAGGGATCGGTCATACCGGCAAAAATCAAACCGATGCCGAAGATCAGACCCACGATAAATGACGATGCGGTATCTAAATGCGTTTTCATTGAGTGCTCCTATTCAATCAGTTTGAACGTTATGCGTTTATCAGCAGGTGACGCATCGCAAACACGATGGCCATGCCGCTGCCCATGAAAGCGAGTGTGGCGATCAGCGAGCGAGGGGATAAGCGTGATAATCCACAGATGCCATGACCGCTCGTGCAACCACCACCGTACCTAGTGCCGATGCCCACCAACAGACCCGCAATGATCAGGGTCGTAGGGCCAGCATCAATCGTGGGTATAACCGGCGCGACAAACACGGCTAAAACGGCGGGTGCAACGATGAGACCTAGCAAAAAAGCCAGTCGCCACATCACATCACCCGATGTGGGTCGCAGCAGTCCACCGAGAATCCCGCTGATTCCCGCAATACGACCATTGGCTAGAATAAAAAGTGCGGAGGCCGTGCCTATCAGCAGTCCACCAAGTAGCGACATGCCGGGGGTGAAGTGCAAGGTGTCTAAGGTCATGCTGAATCTCCTTCAGATGTTTCGCAAAACTGTTGATAAAGAATGTGAATCACTGCTAACGCTGCCTGACTGGTCACACGGTAATAAATTTGCTTACCCTCGCGACGCGTTTCAACGAGGGCCTCTTCGCGCAGTACTGCTAGCTGCTGCGAGAGTGTAGGTTGCTGTATGTCGAGTAGTTCTTCTAACTCACCGACGCGGCGCTCGCCTAGAGCTAGCTGGCATAACAGCATCAGTCGGTCAGGGTTAGACATCACTCGCATCAGGGCGCACGCATTGTTAGCGGCGTCGCGCATGGTGGGTAGGTCGAGTTCAGTGGTGATGTGTTCGGTCATGGCGGTACTTGGTCGACGCTGAAGTTAATGTGAAAACAGTCTACCTGAATACAATCTATATTTCAATAAACTATTGAAAATCTAATTAACTTTTAGCAAGTCCGCGGTGCAGCTTTGCCATTTAATGGTGCGCCGCCGCACTACTATCGTAAATGGGGCGCATAAATTAGCCGTCGACGTTCGTTGGTATTGAATTTAGAAGAAGTTCCTCTGGACAAAGTAATGCTGTTTGGCAACAATACGGATGGACTGTAAAGTTCAATTGTTGCTTTTGAAGTTGCGTCATAGTGGTACCAGAAGAACCCCACTCTTTACACACCCACCGGAGATTTGTAATGCGTT
>CAINAY010000211.1 GCA_903846425.1 uncultured Noviherbaspirillum sp. | reverse complement strand
CTAGCATGAATGAATTTTTAGATTTTTTAACAGAAAAACGACGCGCGCAAACAATGCTTGATTTTGTTCAAAATACGATCACTCCTCTGATGATCAGTATTGGGGATGCTTGGACTCGTGATGAAATCGACATTTATCATGAGCAGCTAATGGCGTAACGCTCATTCCAGCAATCTCCATACGTTCCGATATAGAATTTAGCTTCATAAATGGAGCAGATTCTGAGGGAATTTTTGTAAAATCTGGCCAGATCATGTCGTTGAAAATATGAGTCTCTAAAATCTCGATAACCTCCGAAGGCCCCCATACTTTGATAGGCTCATTTCGAAGTGACGCAACCGAATCTATTAATAAAGGAAGGCAGGCTATGTGATCCAAATGCGCATGGGTAAGAATTACATGGTCAATGCATGCCAATTGAGGCAAGTCTAGAAGGGTCAAGCCAGTACCCGAATCGATGATGGTTGACTCACCAAGCAAATAGCAGGTCGTTTGACGATGGCTACCTCCGATACCACCATTACAACCAAGCAGTCTAAGTGAAATCAATCGGTATTCTCCTTAAATCTCAAAAAATAATCGAATGATACGGGAGTACCTTTTTCAAACTGGAACCCGTCAAGGTCGTATGTCCGTTTTAAAGTTGAATTACAAAGACACGGAAAGGATAACGACAGATAGTGGAAGCTGCTTAACTTCTTGAATTTCTTAGCTTGATCAACTTAAAAAGTTAGGTAAGCTTACAGCACAGATATTTAATTTGGTTTTAGAAGGTGAGCTTTGGGCACAACTCAGACCTCTTTCCAATATAGATTAGCAACACTCTCTTGCAGAGTGCCACTACAAATCAAGCCAAATCAATCAAGTCATTGACTCTATCCAAGAATTTCTTTTTCTTCATTAGTCAAAATTGGACCTTCTAACGTAACTTTATTTTGTTGTACTTTTTCTTCCCTAAATTTGCTAATGATTGGCAATAAATTTGGATCAATGTGATCTTCATTAAAGCCATTAAATAATGTTCCTAACAAACCTCGCTTTAAATCACTAGTACCCATAATCCAATCTGCCAAAGGGAACGTTAAATTCATATTTTTATGCATCATGATTCCCAAATTATGATGCGCCGCATGATGTCGCCGAATTGTGTTTACCAAAGGTACGTTGCGAACAAACCAATTTTCTTGGATGTGACAGCAATAATGAAAGGTTTCATAAATTAAGTAATGACTGACCATAGTGATATACACGATATATCCAACGTTGGTATTAATCGCCTTTGCTGCACAATAGCTAATTAGCAGCCCAAATACTCCCAGTACAATCAGAACTCGCAAAGGGAAAAAAACAATGCGATGCTCTTTAACAGTTTCAATGGTGTAATCAGTATCCGTAAAATATTGATGATGTTGACGAGTATGACGATCGTAGATGGCTCTTAATGCAAATACATCGACTAAACGATGCATAACGTATTTATGCATCGTCCATTCAACAAAATTTCCTGCTATAGCCACTGGGATAATCGTAAGCCAAGCCCAGGATGGATTATCCAGTTGAGTAAGGCAGTAAAAAACAATCAAGCTACCTACTCCGTACATTATGCCAATATGAAAAATACCATTATAAAAAGGACTAATTCCGCTAACATATATTTCACGAAATTTTCTCTGCCGGTCAGTCATAACCATAGGTTTTGAGAAAGTCGTCATCGAATGATTCCTTTAATAAATGTGGAATTACTTCGGCTCTTTATCAAGCTTTTCTAAGAATTCACTTACTACAACTGGTTTTACCTCGATAATGTGCTCTGTTGCAGGAAAAATATTTGACTGAACATCAGCGATATATTCCTTAAAGGCAGTTACTCTCTCACGCTGCATTTGCTGTCGCATTGCATAAAGGTTGCGGTACTGCTTTGAGTGTCTTGGAAAAGGTCCGGGACCGTCTCCCAATATGTCCTCGCCGAACAAAAATTGAATATCACCGCCGCTACCGGCTCCAATAGATGACGTAATCAATGTTGTGCGCTTAGAAAGCTCTCTCAAAATCTGATCAGGAATGACTTCCACTTCCACTGCCCAAGCCCCTGCATTTTCAAGCGCTTTCATCTCTCGATATAACTGAAGGGCCTCATCTGCTGTTTTGCCAACCGCCCGAAGACCCCCAGTCCAGGTACTGCGACGTGGTACCAGACCAACATGCCCTTGCGCTGGCACACCAGCTTCAGCCAGAGCAGAAATGAAGCGAGGACTCCACTGACACATGATGGCATCCCCTCCAATTTCCATCGCAGAAAACGCCAAACGTAATGCCTCCTCAGGACTTGTAACGGCCACTAGGGGTAAAGAGAAAGACATAAACGTATGCGGAGCTGCTCGGCGAATTTCAGCCGCCAATTCGGGATATTTCGGGTCATACCTTACTTTTAAGGTATCAATACCCGCCTCCTCAGCTGCAGCCGCTTCTTCGGGCGTAAAAGCCAAGGTTTCCACCAGTGTCCGATGACCTTTTAATTCGCGTATATCGCGAATTGTGTAATTGCGCTGGCCGTAGGCACCGGCCATTGTCGCGATACGCTTTAGCTTTTTGGAATCTGTATCGCGAGGGGGAACCGCCCCACTACTGCGGGATGTTTGCATACTGCCTCCCTTTCTACTAATTAACGTAAATTTCAAAATGCACTGGAACACCAACAATAGCTTAAAACGCTAAAGTAAGGCGGTTTAGACATTCGGCAATATGAAACACATCGAGTTTATGCATAGACCATGCCGATGATGAACGTCCCGGTTATCTGCCCGCATCGCTGGATGCCGCGCTCCAGCTTGAAGACGGGGCAGTTTTGTTGACGACAACTGAGCCGCTGCTTTCGGTGCGCAATATGGGCGCAGGTATGCTCGGAGAAATCATGCTGTTGCTGGAACGGCAGCAGGAAAACAATATCACTGCGGCCATTTTCCGGCATACCGAATTAACCTCACGTGAAACGGAGGTCTTGTCTTGGATTGCCAAAGGCAAGTCGAATCAGGATATTGCCGAGATATTGGGTTTGAGCTTTCGCACTGTCAAAAAATATATCGAACATATATTTAATAAACTCGGAGTGGGAAACCGCACAGCGGCAGTATTGCGCGCTAATGATTTTCTTTAATGTTCAGCAAGACTCGACCGAGCTCAGCGTCAAATCAGCGTTTATGTATTTTTTCCAGGCCCTCGGCTATTTCTCTATTTTTACAGCCTACTTCTTCATGCATTTTGCACGATATGTCAAAATACTTTATTGCAAGTGAATAGTCCCTCTCAACACCATCTCCATCCCCATATAAAATACCTAGATTGTTGCAAGCCAAAGAAGAGTCAGTTTCGCAAGCTTTTTTGTAGGAGCTTATTGCCTTTGCCTTATCTTGCACCGCAGGCTCTCCAGCATCGTAGATTAATCCTAAATTGAAGCAGCCTTTGCTTTCACCATTTGCACACGATTGCCCATAAAAAATAATTGCTTTAGTAACCAATCCGCTGTACCAAATTTCTTTTTCTGCAGGCTCTTTTTTTAAATAACCGCTTGGCAAAGTAGTGTTTAATTCTCCAGCAATTGTTGAACTGACTAAAAAAATAATCAGTGAGCTCAATAAAAGATTTTTAGTAAGCATAAATTACTCAGTAGCTTTCGATTAATGCGGATTAATATGATGTTTATCAATTTTATGCCAATTTTGAGCCCTTAACGCAAATTACGCTCCGTTACAAATAAAGTTCATGCGACATGCCAGACTCAGTTGTTCGATTGAGCACATACCTACCCCACTTTTGATGCAGCGCATCTCCTAAAACTTCACGATTAAGCTGGCTTTATTGTGATTCTAAAAGACATATCCTTTGAGCTATATATCCTGGGATCAGTATTAAACAGAACTGCCAACATTGCAAAATGCCAAGTATGGCATCAGATCTAGATTTCATTCTCACTTAATCAAACTGTTATGTGCTATGTTGACTCAGTCCGTAAATAAATCGAACGCTGGCTTGTATGCTTACAAAGAACTCAAATCAGATCGTAATATCTACCAATACGCCT
>CAINAY010000210.1 GCA_903846425.1 uncultured Noviherbaspirillum sp. | reverse complement strand
GTCTTTCGAGATAAGGAAGTATCTCTTGCTTGCGCGGCAAATCTAATGCAGCTAAGGGTTCATCCATGAGTAACAACTGAGGATTCACCGCCAGCGCACGCGCAATACCGACTCGCTGACGCTCACCCCCTGAGAGTGACTGTGGCTTACGATTGAGTAAGGGTGCGATACCTAACAAATCAATCAATACATCTAAATCACTATGCGTTTTCGCATGACTACGCTTGCGACCGAATTGCACATTTCCCAGCACTGACAAATGCGGAAATAAACTAGCTTCTTGAAACACGTATCCCACGTCACGCTGATGTGCGGGAATAAAATGCTGATCGTTTTGCCACACCGCGCCGTTGATACTGACATGACCGCGCGCTGACGGTTCTAATCCTGCGATGCTGCGCAAGAGTGAGGTTTTGCCACATCCTGAAGGGCCAAACAAAGCAGTGATGCCCTGCCCTGGCGCATCAAATGCTGCATCGAGTGAAAAATTCGGCCAATTGATACGTAACTTAACTTGAATGCCTGTCATCTCAGACCTCACGCTTGGTTTGTGGTCGCCACATTTGCAAGGCAAGTAGTACAAGGAATGAGAACAACAACAAGATGGCTGAAAGACTATGCGCCTGCGAATACTGCATCGCTTCGACGTAATCGTAAATTTGGACTGAAGCCACACGCGTTTGACCGGCGATATTCCCACCGATCATAAGCACCACACCAAATTCTCCAACGGTGTGAGCAAAGGTCATGATGGAAGCGGTTATAAAACCAGGTAAGGCCATCGGCAAGGCCACACTAAAAAACGCATCAAGTGGTGTGGCACGCAATGTCGCTGCCACTTCCATAGGACGTTTGCCCACTGCTTCAAATGCAGTTTGTAGTGGCTGCACCATGAATGGCAGCGAATAAAAAACTGAGGCGATCACCAAACCCCAAAAGGTAAATGGTAATTGGCCGACTCCCAGCGCACGCGTGAATTGACCCACTGGTCCCTGCGGCCCCATCGCTAATAAAAGATAAAAACCCAAAACCGAAGGTGGCAACACCAGTGGCAACGCAACCAATGCACCGATAGGACGCTTTAGCCAACTACTAGTCTGCACTAACCACCATGCGATAGGCGTACCTATCACCAGCAAAATTAGGGTAACTACCGTTGAAAGCTTAAGCGTAAGCCAGAGGGCTTGAAGTGCTTCAGCATCAAGCATTATTTATAACCATAGGAAGTCATCATTTTTTTAACTTTTTCGGATTTCAAATAATCCATCAACGCCTGACACGCCGACATGTGCTTGCATGATTGAAGCACCACGGCATCTTGCTTTAATTGTTCGTGCATTTCTTCTGGAACTATCCAGGCTGAACCTGTTTTAATTTTTCCATTTTCGAAAATTTGTGACAAGGCCACAAATCCCAGTTGCGCATTACCTGTTGAAACGAATTGATAGGTTTGCGAGATACTTTCGCCCTGAACGACGCGCGGCTCAATTTTCGTAAGGACACCTAATTTTTGCATGGTCTGCACCGCCGCCTGACCATAGGGTGCCACCTTGGCATTCGCAATCGCAATAAATTTAAATTTATCTGTTTTCAGTATATCGGCATTTTTATCTACCATTTCAGGATTAGGTGACCACAAAGCCAAACGACCAATGGCATACGTAAATTGTGATGCAGCGATTGCCTTACCTTCTTGAGCTAACTTGCGCGGTGTTTCATCATCGGCGGAAAGAAATACATCAAACGGTGCACCGTTACTAATTTGAGCGTAGAACTTACCCGTTGCACCTGGCGTTATGGCTAATTGATGGCTTGTGTCTTTTTGAAATTCGACAGCAATCTCTTTGAGCACATTCGCGAAATTAGACGCGACAGCAACTTTGATTTCAGCGGCTTGCGCATTTGCAGCCATCAAAAAAACACAGCACACAGATAAATTAAGGAGATATCGGATCATGATGTTTAGCTTTGGTAAAAAAAATTAAAATCTGTAGAGTGCGCCTATTGATATGCCAGACTGACTTTTTTTACTTTCAGAATATCCTATCGACGAAGAGGCGTTACCACCCGTACCAGTGTCAGGCACCCATTTGTCATACAGAGTAAAGGCCCCGGTCGCCCCCGACTGACGACTCGCTTTCGCATAATCGATAAAGACATCCATTTCTTTGTAGGGCGACCAAGTAATACCCGTGGCTATCATAGTCACGTCATTATTTTTGTTAGCCACTGTTTGCGCAGTCTGATCATTCACCTGATACCACCCTCCGTTCCAACTTAGCGTAGGAGTGAATCGATAAACAGCCCCAGCAAACCAGGTATCGGCATTTACCTTACCGGCTGTTTTTAATGTGTCGTAACTTCCACCTGAAGAAAGTGATGGATTACGTGTCATCACATATCCCATATTTACGGTCCACGAGGCCAGCGTGTATTTAGCTGCAAAAAAGTCTACGCGATTCGTCACCTCTGTTTGCGATGTGGGTGCACTGGCGCTACCTAATTTTACCTCTGCATGGTTGTAGCCTAATTCAAGGTTCCCGTTTTTATAGCGACCACCAAGATAGTAGTTCGTACCTTTATCTTCATCACCCGCAACTCCACCAAACGAGATGCCTATGTCGAGATTAAATCCCTCATACACCGGTGAGATATAGCGAATCAATTTGTCTGCTCGGTTGACTCCCGAAGCGCTATGAAAACCTACGTAACGACCGATCGGTTTCAACCCACCGAAATTCCAATTCTGGCGTGAATCAAAAGTCCCACTTAAATCATTCTGTAGATTAGGACCTCGACCTAAAATTAAGGTGCCATAGGTTTTTGAAATTACCCGAACGTTTGCTTCACGGTCAAACACACTGGCAGCGTTACCGCTGGCCGCTACTCCATAACCCGCAGCATCACGCCCTAGCGCG
>CAINAY010000209.1 GCA_903846425.1 uncultured Noviherbaspirillum sp. | reverse complement strand
GGCGTGTTGGTCGACAAAAACCCATTGCATCTATTAGTCGATTGCAATGGCGTTGGCTATGAAGTCAGCGTACCCATGAGCACCTTTTACAATCTTCCTGCGCCCGGCGAAAAAATTACACTGCTCACTCACATGGTGGTGCGAGAGGATGCGCAATTATTGTATGGTTTTGGATCAGCGCAGGAGCGCGAGCTATTTCGCGAATTGATCAAAATTTCGGGCGTGGGTGCGCGCACGGCCTTGTCTATTTTGTCGGGTATGACGGTGGCGGATTTGGCACAAGCCGTAAGCTTGCAAGAGGTCGGTCGCCTCACCCGAATTCCCGGCATAGGTAAAAAGACCGGTGAACGTTTGCTGCTTGAACTCAAAGGCAAACTCGGCGCAGATCTGGGGCCGGGTGCAGTCGCTCAAAATGATAACGCCGATGTATTAAATGCTTTACTGGCGTTGGGCTATTCTGAAAAAGAAGGTCTGCTCGCACTAAAGCAGGTACCCGCCGGAAGTTCCGTATCGGATGGCATACGCCATGCGTTGAAAGCGTTGTCCAAGGCCTAATTAACGATCATCAGGCTACAATGCAGCCATGAGTATTCAGACCGACGATTTCAGCGAGCAGCGCATCATTGATGCCAAGCCAACTTCGCCCAACGAAGAAGCGATAGAGCGAGCATTACGGCCGCATAAACTCGATGAGTACGTAGGCCAAGAAAAAATTCGCAGTCAGCTGGAAATTTTTATTACAGCGGCACGTCAGCGTGGTGAAGCGCTAGATCACACCTTATTGTTTGGCCCTCCCGGTTTAGGTAAAACAACACTCGCTCACATCATTGCGCGCGAAATGGGCGTGAATCTTCGTCAGACATCTGGCCCTGTGCTCGAACGCGCAGGCGATCTCGCTGCCTTACTCACCAATCTCGAAGCAAATGATGTGCTGTTCATCGATGAGATACATCGCTTGTCTCCAGTGGTAGAAGAAATTTTGTATCCGGCACTCGAGGATTACCAGATTGATATCATGATCGGTGAAGGTCCCGCAGCGCGATCAGTTCGCTTGGATCTGCAGCCTTTCACATTAGTCGGTGCGACCACGCGTGCCGGTATGTTGACTAATCCTTTGCGCGATCGTTTTGGTATCGTTGCACGACTTGAGTTTTACACACCTGAGCAACTCGCACGCATTGTTACGCGCAGCGCAGCGCTACTGCATACGCCGATTGATGACGATGGTTCATTAGAAATCGCAAAACGCAGTCGTGGTACTCCACGAATTGCGAATCGATTGTTACGCCGTGTGCGTGATTACGCTGAAGTTAAAGGCAAGGGCGATGTCACCAAAGCGATGGCCGATGCCGCATTACAAATGTTGGATGTTGATCCGGTCGGTTTTGATTTAATGGATCGTAAGTTGTTAGAGGCAGTGCTGTTTAAATTTAGCGGCGGTCCTGTGGGTTTAGATAATCTGGCCGCTGCCATCGGAGAAGAGCGCGATACGATAGAAGATGTGCTCGAGCCCTATCTCATACAGCAGGGTTATTTACAGCGGACTCCACGCGGACGAATTGCCACACCGATTGCCTATAAACATTTTGGGGTGGCTGCACCGCGCACTAGCCCGAATGGTGATTTGTGGGATTCTGAATAAGCCTGAATAAGTCTGATGGGCGCTGTGTTGAGCGATTCAACATAGTAGTTTATTCTTCGCGCACCCACACTTGAGTTCTTCCTAACAGTGCCATACCGATAAAGCCGCGTACATGCAGCTTTTTTCCTTTATCTTCCAGCCAGGTTTTGCATTTGTAGGTTTTGCCGTTAGCTGGGTCGAGAATTTCACCGCCTGAATACATATCGCCGTCGTGTTTTAGGCCGATCAAGATCACCATGCCTATCACGGGTTTATTTTTTTTCTCGCCACTGCATTTATCGCAGTTAGGATTTTGATCTTCGTTTGGCTCACGAAATAATTTTTCTATCGTGCCGCGAAATTCGCCATTCACTTCAGTGATGCGAACTAGTGATTTTTCTTTACCGGTTTTGTCATCAATCGTACGCCACACACCGACGGGCGAAGCCACATCGGTTGCGAAAGAAAAAATCGTTATACTGCTAAGTAGCAAGGCAAGTAAAAGTCGTCGGATCATTCTCGGCTCTCTTTCAGGCTTAACCTAGTTTTGTGAGTTGTTCGCGAAGTTTTGTCAGGGTTTCAGAAAAACCTGCGACTCGTTCTTTTTCTTGCGCGACGACTGCCGCCGGTGCGCGTGCAACGAAGCTTTCATTACTGAGCTTGGCAGTTGCTTTGGCAATTTCGCCTTCGAGTCGTGCTACTTCTTTGTTCACACGCTCGCGCTCGGCAGCAATATCGATTTCTACCTTGAGCATTAATCGTGTGCTGCCAACCACCAATACCGGCGCCGGTGATTCTGGCAAGCTTGCAAGTACTTGCACTTCGGAGAGTTTGGCGAGTGCCTGGAGATAAGGAACAAAACTTTGTAAGCGCGCATGATCCTTGCCCTCAATGACCAACGGCACGCGTTGTGCAGGTGATAGCTGCATCTCGCCGCGCAAATTACGACATGCGTCGGTCAGCGATTTGAGTTCAGCCATCCAACCCTCAGCTTGTTCATCGATTTTT
>CAINAY010000208.1 GCA_903846425.1 uncultured Noviherbaspirillum sp. | reverse complement strand
TTCTGCGATTCAGATAAAAATAGTCGCGCGCTAGCTACATCATTAGCTACATTATTAAAGTTCACCCTATCAACCAGCTAGGGAGTAGTCGCTTTCTCGTTAGGATCGAATTTCGCTTTGCTATTTACAAAACGAACCAGTGCAAATAATTGCGCTATCAAATAAACCGCCCAGGCCATACGCATCGCGGGTGAGTAATCCCAGCCGTTTGCAACAAACAAATCAATTAATAAGCCTAGTCCCCATTGAACACTAAATGCACCGATGAATAACGATAAGTTGTACGCGCTATTGACTTGCCCTACTTGAGTTGAGGGAAAAGATAGGCTGACATGGGTTTGTGCCAGCGTCGAGACAGTGACTAGCAACGAAAATGGTATCCAGAGCAGCCATGCCCACGAATAAGGTAGCAACAGCATAGTCACTTGCAGAGCGATGGATAAACCTATACCCCAACCCACCACAGTTAAGGCTGGCCAACCTGGTTTTTCTCCATACGACACATGCTTTGGCGCCCACCACGACAAAAATACATACGACAGCATCAGACAAAAATTAAACGCAAACAGTACTTGCGAAGTTTGCGTTGCCGATAGACCCAAGACCTGCATCATCCATGGCCCGGCCCACAGCGTTTGAACCGCCATGAAGCCGCCCTGATGCACGCCACCTAGTAAAGCCATGCGACGAAAATACGGGTGCGTAAAAATCTGCCGATACGATAGCGAATCGTCTGCATGACTTTGCTTCACTGTCTGCTCAAGACGACCTTGTTCGACGTCGCGCAGTCCAAAGAATAATAAAGTCGCCGCAATTAATACTAATGCGCACATTAGCCAGAACACGCCACGCCATCCTATCAGTGGCAATGCCGCAGCAACCGGTACGGTAGTGCAGAGCGCACCAGCCGTTCCGAAAACCAGCATCCAACTCGATAGCTGACTTTGGCGTTCAGGCGCATACCAACTGCGATAGGCCTTAAATGGTGCCATTAAGCAGGCTGAGACACCCACGCCGATTAATGCTCGACCTATCCACAAACCGGTGAGTGTTGTGCTACTGGCGAATAGGGCGACCCCCGCCGCTGCAAACAAAAGCAGAGCCGATTCAGTTCTACGTGGGCCATATTTATCTAGCCACAAACCCAGTGGAAGTTGAAGACTTGCAAAGCCTAGGAAGTAAGCAGAAGAGAGTAAACCCAGATCAGCGTTGGATAACTGCAGATCGGCTACTAAGTCCGGTGCAATAACTGCATTGATAGCTCGAAATGCGTACGAAAGAAAGTAAGCCGCCGCAAAAATTAAAACGACACGTACGCCCGCTTTACCTTCCAGATAATGACTAGCGTGCGACATTAGTGAGGGGTAAACGACGAGAGAAAGGTGTCAGCGATTTCGCTAGTTAGCTTATCCGATGGTCCTAAAGCGACAACTTGAAAAACATCCTGCCCATGTTCGCCAAAGCGGGCGAATAAACTGAGCTGACGTCCTGTCGATGTTTTTCCCGTCGCATGAATTTCCGTCATCGTTGTTCCATCTTTTAGCGAGATCACTTTTTGTTGAGTGACATCGCCATGAATATTTTGCAGCATCGCTTTTTGCATAGCTTGTAGCGCAGCATGACGTTGTAAATCGTCTTCGACTTTTATGCTGGCCACAGCGAAATTTATGTCGTCGGTTTCGGTGGCTGTCATGGTCATGGTGACTTTTAGACCGTCTAAATCGATAGCACGAGAATGGCTGGTCGGTTTTGCCGGTAGCAGCACCGTGTACGAGGGTTCGGCCCCCTGCACTTCGCGCCAGTTGAAATTCGGACTGCAGCCAATGCACGCTAAAACAATGGCCGCGAGCAGGCCGATCAAAAAGGATTTAATTACACGCATGGCGCGAATAGTAACAGCAGCGTATTGGTTCGCGCCGGTACGCATCTCCTTGAATATTACAGAACCTAGCTCTGAGTGCTTAATGCTCGTCGGTATTGAATCGCCTCGGCGATATGCGCCGATGTAATGATGTCGGTTTGAGCCAAGTCGGCGATGGTGCGAGCCAGTTTCAATACTCGGTGATAGGCGCGGGCCGACCACTGTAGTTTGTTCATGGCCGTGCGCAAGAGATTTTCTGCATCGGCTTCAGGCACGCACAAGTTTTCAATTTCTTTCACCGATAAAGCGGCATTATTTTTTTGTTGGCGCGCGTGTTGTAGTGTGCGCGCAGTCGTTACGCGTTCAGCAATCACTGCCGAGGATTCGCTCACCTCAGAACGTAAAATTTCATCGGTTGATAAGGCGGCTACTGACACCAACATGTCGATACGATCGAGTAGGGGTCCAGAGATTTTTCCTTGGTAGCGGGCGATGCTTTCAGGAGTGCAGCGACAATTTTTGCGGGTATCACCTAGGTAGCCACAGGGACAAGGATTCATGGCTGCGATCAATTGGAAATGACAGGGAAAAATGGATTGCCGTGCAGCGCGCGATATGGTGATGTGGCCTGATTCCAATGGTTCGCGCAATACTTCTAATACTTTGCGATCAAATTCAGGTAGTTCATCTAAAAACAGAACACCATGATTAGCCAGCGAAATTTCTCCGGGGCGAGGCTGACCGCCACCGCCCACCAGTGCGACCGCCGACGCAGTGTGATGCGGCGCTCGAAACGGGCGTCGCCCCCAATGATCAACATTGAAGCTGCCACCGAGTGATTGCACGGCGGCCGTTTCCAGAGACTCGGCATCGTTCATGGGGGGCAGTAATCCCGGTAAGCGATTTGCCAGCATTGATTTACCTGCGCCCGGCGGGCCGACCATGAGTGCACTGTGCCCTCCAGCCGCTGCAATTTCCATGGCGCGCCGTGCCAGATGCTGACCTTTTACATCTGAAAAATCCGGGTAGTGGCCGGTCGATTTAGTCGTCGCTGGCAGCGTGCGCGTTAGCCGTGTCGAGGGATCATTGCTAGCGAAATGCGCGCAGACTTGTAGCAGCGATTCGGCAGGATAGATTTTTGCGTCGCTAACCAAAGCCGCTTCAGCCGCATTAGCTTTGGGCAGAATAAAAGCGCGTTGTGAATCCCCTAGTTGATGAATCGCGTAGCTCATCGCTAGTGAGGCGCGAACCGGACGCAATGCCCCTGAGAGGGAGAGCTCGCCAGCAAATTCATAGCGATCGAGTTCACTCGACGGCAACTGCCCTGAGGCGGCCAGAATTCCTAGTGCAATAGGCAAATCGAAACGCCCCGATTCTTTGGGCAGATCGGCTGGGGCGAGATTAACCGTTACACGGCCAGCGGGAAAATCGAAGCCGCTGTTATGAATGGCGGCTCTGACGCAATCGCGCGACTCGCGAACTTCCGCTTCAGCTAAGCCAACAATAGTGAAGGCGGGTAGTCCATTGGCGAGATGAACCTCGACCGTAACAGCCGGCGCTGCGAGTCCAGCGAGCGCGCGGCTACGGAGTACCGCCAGACCCACGGCTTTAGGACTTCAGGCGAGATTCAAGTTCGGCCACTCGCGCCTCTAGTGCCTCCAGGCGCGCTCGCGTGCGTTGAAGCACCTCGGATTGAATCTCAAATTCTTCGCGGGTTAGCAGATCAAGCTTGGAAAAGCCCTGATTCAGCATGGCCTTCATGTTCTTCTCAATGTCCCTGGCGGGAGATTGTTGAAGCACTTCGCTAATTTTTGTTTGCAGTTCGGAGAGAAAACTCAGTCTATTGTTCATAAGTTTTGCTAGGATGAAAGATGCACCAAATTAAGGCGAATGCGCTTTGATGGTGCGTAGTCAATGTTGAGCACGTGATCAAGCGAGGCTCGATGCTAACTTAATTAGCCAAAATAACAAGAGATTTCCTTGTTTTTGGCTGGCACGCGTCCTGCTAAGTAGACCGGAGCACACCCGGCAATCGTGGGCAGGTTTTTTATTTAATACAAAAAAAAGGAAAGACATGAAAAAACTTATTTTGGCTAGCGCAATTCTGGCGGCTTTCGGCGCAAATTTCGCTCAAGCAGCAGATGCAGCACCCGCACCAGATAACGTTGTTGCATACAACGTGGGTATTGCATCTGAATATCGTTATCGCGGCGTTACTCAATCTCGTTTTAAGCCTGCTTATAGCGCCGGTGTTGATTACACCAACAACCCAACCGGTATTTACCTTGGCGCATGGGCATCCACCATCAAGTGGATTCAG
>CAINAY010000207.1 GCA_903846425.1 uncultured Noviherbaspirillum sp. | reverse complement strand
GTCGTTAATGACTCACGGGCGGTGACTTTAACCTCGGTGAGTCGGTTGCTGTTTGGCATGAAAATCTCCCTCTTAGTATTCTTGGCCGACCAGCATTGCTAGTGGGCATGGACGACAACCAATGTAACTTCTGATTTTAGGGTAAAGAAAAATTTCACTTGGGAAAATAGACCCGGAGGGCAAGTTCACGTCAATCAGCCTAACTTAGTCATGTGTCAGGTCAATGATGCGTGCCAGTTCGATAACATTATTGGCGCCAAGCTTGCTCATCATGTGCATACGATGAAGCTTTACGGTTCTAACGGCTATCCCGAGTTTGTGGGAAATATCACGATTTAAAAGCCCTGCCGCCACCATATGGGCAATTTGCGTTTCGCGGTCAGTCAGTGTGGCAATTCGACTACGAATATCCTTGGTTTGTCTTTGGTCTTCTTGCTCATGACTATTTTTTGCCAAGGCTTCACTGATGACGGCCAGCAGGTCTTCTTCCGCAAAGGGCTTAATTAGAAAGTCAACGGCTCCATTTTTTAGGGCTTGAACGGCTTCTCGGGCACCACTCCCACCGCTCATGAAAACAATCGGCGTATTTTCAGAAAGTTCGTTGAGCTTCTTCTGTAATTCTAGGCCGTTCAATTCCGGCATTTTTACATCGAGAAGCAAGCAGCGCGGTCCCGGGAATTGAGGCAAATTAGGGTCCAGCGCGGCTATATAGGACGACGCTGAGGGAAACGATTTAGTTGCATAGCCTTCAAGTTCGAGCAGAGCCACGACCGCTTCGCGAATTGCTGTGTCGTCATCAATGACGTAGATACAACCGCGCGCATAGCATTCCGCTTCACGTTGATCATGAATGGTAATGATTGGTCGTACCGGCCTTTGGTTCATGACGCAGATGCCTTCCCTAGTGGCAGGCGATAGAAATCGCCCGCAGTCGGGATCTTGCCAGCCTTTGCTTATGCGGCTTGTACCAAAATTACTTTTCCCGACTAGAGAATTATAGGACGCCTGCCCTGCCAGAAGATTGCCCTGAGGGGCACAGCCACTTATGTCAATCGCAAACTCATCGATATCCCTTATTTACCAAATGCCAGCCAGCTTTGGCCTGGGTAAGGTGACTGCGAACGCCGCTTACGTTTACCGCCAGTTACTGGCTGTAAAAGAAGTGAGGCAGGCACCAGATAATCGACGCTTTTTCGTATAGTCAGCATCTGCTCAGATTTCGACAGCCGCATCAAGCTGTAAATAGTTTCTCGTAGCAGGTACTGCTCACGATCGGTTTTCATGAGGTTATCTGGGACGTTGAGGAATTCTTCAATCAACGTATCGGAAACCGAGTTGGAGTCAATCATGTGATTTTTCATATCAGTGCGCGAGTTAATGATCGGAAATGGAAGTCTATCCATTCTTCGCTTCAATGATAGAGGTTAGCGATTGAGGCAGATCAAGAGCTGTGAGCGATTTGATTTTTGTTAAGTGTGTGGTTCAAAAAAAATTCATGAATCTTTAGCTTAAGGTAAAACAAAAAAAAACTGCACTGAGTTTCTTATCGAAGATCAAAATATTTTTTCTCATTTACCAACAGAATTGACCTTATGCGCATTGAGTCAGGCAAGTTTTTTCTAATGCTTGCCACTCATTCCCCATTCACTGCAGCGCATAGGGACGGCTATGGAAAATCTTACAAAGCAAGAAAGAGTGCAGCTTAAAAAAATACTGTTGGCGCGTGATCAAACACTGCGCGAAGAAATACAACGTGAGATCAGTATGCAAAATGAATGCGCCGAAGTAGCGAGTGAGGTGCCCGATTCTGGTGATTTGGCCTTTGCGAATCTTTCTATGGATATCGGAAATGCGGCTGTTGCTCGTGATGCACATGAGTTGCGAGCAATTAGTTATGCCTTAAAGCGATTAGAAGGTGAATCGTACGGCGAGTGCCTTTCGTGCGGCTATGACATTCCATTTAAGCGCCTAATGGCCATTCCTACCGCCGAGCGCTGTGCTCCTTGCCAGAGAAATTTCGAAAGTACTCATCATCAAGATGGTGCGCGAGGCATGAGTATGTAATAGCCAAGGTGATGAGTGATTCGTTTTGGTGCGAAGGGTGGCTCAACGTCATTGGCAACATTTTGTTAAAGTGTTCGATCTTAGGCCAATGCGTCGCAAAATCCCCTAGTCAATGAGCACATTTAATCAAGCGAGCACTATTGTTTTGCAATCGCTGCGTATGACGCAACGCGATTGGCGTGCAGGAGAGCTGCGGTTTTTGTTAATTGCCTTAGCACTAGCCGTGGCGGCTTTGTCAGCCGTTGGATTTTTTGTCGAGCGTTTGAATGCCGCATTGAGTCGTGATGCTGCTCAGTTATTAGGGGCTGATCTTTTAGTTCGCAGCGATTACCCCGTGCGCGATGAGTGGCGCACTAAGGCTCAGCAACTCGGGTTGGTGATGGCCGATACCGTGACCTTTCCCAGTATGGCCACCACAGGCAAAGGTGATACAGCCGATACCCGTTTAGTGGCCGTTAAAGCGGTTTCACCCGCGTACCCACTACGCGGAGCCGTTTCTGTTGCACTGAATGGCCAACCTGCGCCTGCTAAAGCGATACCTGCCTTTGGCAGTGTATGGGTTGAATCTGCATTTTTAGTCACGCGTAACGTTCACGTTGGTGACAAACTTCAGCTCGGTGAGCGCGAATTTTTAATCGCGGGTGAAATTCTTCTTGAGCAGGATAGAGGTGCAGGCTTTATGAATTTTGCGCCGCGTGTGATGCTGTCATTCGATGATTTGCCTTCCACGGGCTTGGTACAAAATGGTTCACGCATTACGTACCGGTTGCAATTGGCCGGTGATGCCAAGGCTATCAATCAGTATCAGCGCTGGTTAGAAGACCTGATCAAGCAAACTTCTGTGCGTGGTGTGCAGCTAGAATCGCTGGAATCCGGGCGGCCAGAGATGCGCGCCACGTTGGAACGTGCACGTCAATTTTTATCACTGGTGGGTTTACTCACAGCGATGTTGGCTGCCTTAGCCATTGCGATTGCGGCACGCCGTTTTATGCAGCGTCATCTCGATTCATGCGCCATGCTGCGTTGTTTGGGTTTAAAGCAAAACGAAGTCACGCTGCTGTATCTGATTGAATTTACGATCATCGGTGTGGTGGGTAGTTTGTTAGGCGTGGTGTTAGGTTTTGCGGCGCATTTTTTCTTATTGCAGTGGCTGGGTTCGCTAATCACTTCTGAGCTACCGCCACCGAGTTGGTTGCCAGTAGGGCAGGGTTTGGCGACAGGTTTATTGTTATTAATCGGTTTTGCTCTGCCAGCGGTTATTCAATTACGAAACGTCTCTCATAATCGCGTCATACGGCGTGAGAGCGAGCCTGCGCAAGGTATGACCATCCTGACCTATGGCTTGGGATTACTTTCATTTGTCGCTCTGCTGGTATGGCAGGCACGTGATCTCAAGCTAGGCTTACTCACGTGCGGTGGCTTCATTGCAGGCATGCTAATTTTTATGCTGATTTCATGGCTGCTACTGCGTGCATTTCGTATTCTGCCTATTCCCGTGCAGTGGCATTCCTGGCGTTTTGCTCAAACATCGTTGAAGCGCAGACCCGCTGCGAGTGCATTGCAAATCGTGGCATTGTCACTCGGGCTAATGGCCTTGTTGTTGTTGACCTTAGTGCGCGATGATTTACTGTCTGCGTGGCGTAAGTCGACACCGCCTGACGCGCCGAATCACTTCATCATTAATATTCAGCCTGATCAAAAACAGCCTCTGACTGATCGCTTGCTAGCCAGTGGCGTGAACGATGTGAGTTTGCAGCCCATGATACGGGGCCGCTTGATACAAGTGTCAGGTAAAGAGATACAAAGCAACAGCTATCAAGAAGAACGCGCGCAGCGCTTAGTCGAGCGTGAATTTAATCTCTCAAGCATGACTACCATGCCCGAGCATAACGCCATCGTCGAAGGAAAATGGTTTGATGCCACCACTGCGCAAGGTGAAGCCTCGGTTGAGCAAGGATTAGCTAAAACCTTAGGATTAAAGTTGGGCGATTCATTGCGTTTTGATGTGGCGGGTCAAGCGATTAATGTAAAAATCACCAGTATCCGCAAGCTCGATTGGAGCTCCATGCGGGTGAATTTTTTCGTTATTGTGAGTCCTGATGTAGCTCAATCTTTACCTACTTCGTGGGTGACGGCATTTCATTTACCCGTGGCTCAGACGTCACTGGTTAGCCAGCTCGTTAAAAGCTATCCGAATTTAACCATTGTTGATGTAGGCAGTATGGTGACTCAGGCACAGCAGGTCATCGATCAAGTCATAGCAGCAGTTGAATTTTTGTTTATTTTTACCTTAGCCGCCGGAGTTATGGTGTTAGCGGCTGCCATGCTGGTATCGCAGCACGAGCGGGCTCATGAGTCAGGTTTGTTGCGTGCACTCGGTGCGACACGCAGTCAATTATCGCGAGCACAGTGGGTTGAATGCTTGTTCGTTGGTAGCGCCGCCGGCAGTTTGGCTGCTACCGGTGCCAGCTTAGTCGGATGGTTACTCGCGCATCAGGTATTTGATTTTGAATGGACTGTTAGTCCTTTGTTGTGGTGTGTCGGACTAATCGCTGGTATGGCATGCGCATTCGCTGGTGGTTGGTTTGGTTTGCGAAACGTACTTTCTGTACCGCCGATGCAAACATTACGCGAAGCATGATGTACTACACAAGGTAGTCACTGACTAGCACGCATCAAACAAGGGAGTCGATTTAGCTCACCTATCTATGTGATAAAGCTCAACGAATAAATCACCATCCCGTCCTACAGTCGCTCTGTCGCAGACCATTGTGCGCAGAGAGATGAAGGACTATGTCAATAAAAAATAGCGTTGTGTTTGTATGCTTGCTTGTTTCGATTGCAGGCTGCGCATCGGTCGCGCCCGGCATACAGTTTTCCAAGAGTCGTGCTGATGTTGTTGGTGATGACGATCATCCACGCACTGAGATTATTAGTATTAACTCCGCACTAGTTCGCAAAGAGAAAGAGCTACGCGATCGGCAAGTTGCTGATGACTTAAGTTCTTTAGTATCCGCTCCACAGCCCTACGTCGTTGAAGCGGGCGATGTCTTACAAATCGTGGTGTGGGACCATCCTGAACTATCCGCTTCTATGTTGCCTGCACCAGCATTTGGCGTCCAAGGTGGAGCCGGTGTAGCTGGCAGTCCTATGCAACCGCAATCCGGTTTTGAAGTAGACCCAAGCGGTATGCTTGATTTTCCCTATGCCGGTAAGCTAAAAGTCAGTGGGCTGACATCGTCAGAAATTCATTTGATGCTAACCACGCGATTGGCTCATTACTTACGACAACCCAAACTCAGTGTTCGGCTACTTGCTTACCGCAGCAAGCGAGTGTATGTGGATGGTGAGGTCAAGCTACCCGGTGTTCAGGCGATCAATGATTTACCGATGACCTTAACTGAAGCCATCAATCGCTCAGGAGGTATGAATCCTACGGCTGATCAAAGCCGAATCACATTAAACCGCGCGGGTAAATCCTATGCCATCAATTTGCCGCTACTCGTACAGAGAGGCATGAACCCTTCTGACATTTTGCTTAAAAATGGTGACGTCGTGCGAGTGCTTGCCAGAGATGAAAACAAAATATTTGTTTCAGGTGAAGTATCGGGTCCGCGTGCGCTACCCATGCGCAATGGACGACTGACCTTAAACGAAGCACTCGGTGAAGCGGGCGGCATTAATCCTGTTACCGGTGATGCGCGTCAAGTGTATGTCATTCGTCGCAGCAGTAGCGAATCGCGGGTCTATCAGTTAGATGCAAATTCACCCGGTGCGTTGGCCATTGCTGAAAGTTTTGAGCTCAGTCCTAAAGATGTGGTGTACGTTGCCGCTACTCCGCTAACCAATTGGAATCGCACCATTAGCGCTCTAATCCCCGGAGCTTTGCCAGGCGCTGTGATTGCGGGCACCCCAGGTCGTTGATGACTTAGTAAGTCAACGCAGTTGATGATATTGAAATCGGACATTCATGAATTCGCAGCTCAGTACTCAGGTTGATCATCACTCTGAAAGCACACATAGTTATGCAAAACACACTGAGGAAAATCTTGCTTCATACCTTGAATTAATTAGTCATCAACGTTGGTTAATTATTTGCGTTGCGTTGTTGGTCAGCCTGTGTGGTGTTTTATATGCTTACCTCGCTACTCCGCAGTATGAAAGTAATTTATTGGTTCACGTAGAAGAAAAAGGTCAGCGTGAACC
>CAINAY010000206.1 GCA_903846425.1 uncultured Noviherbaspirillum sp. | reverse complement strand
TTTGGTACCCAAGCCGACGCTGCAGGTAGCGAGCTGCAATAGCAATATTATTGAATAGGCAGAACCCTACGACCTCCCCAGCATTACCCGCATGGTGTCCGGGGGGGCGCACTAACACAAAGCAGTTACGTACTAAGCCGCGATGTACTGCGTCACAGGCGGCCAGCGTACCGCCTACTCCAGCACGCGCATATATATCGATAATAGGGCCATGATTAGAACGTATGCCAGCAATATGGGCTGCTGTATGTACAAGTCTTAGTTCATTGTCATTGATTTGTTTAAGTGAAATCTGCTTGAGCTTATAATCAAGGCCTGCAGAAGTAATCGCTTTCCTAGCTACTTGAAGTCGCTCGGGTTGCTCCGGATGATCGGGTCCAAAAAATCGAGTCAAAAAAATTTCATCAAATACTATACCCGTTTGCAGTGCTTCGGCAGCCCTAGTAATTACAGGTGTTAGCGTAGCAGCGATAGCAGCTACAACGTGGCTCAGAAACAGGCGACGACGCATGATCAACTCTCTTCCGATTGTTAGCTAAACATTCAAAGTGAGAAAAAAATATATATTTATTTATTGAATTTTATGACTTAGGGCTTATGAAAAAAAACCACATCTTGCCAAGGCAAATCAGACACCACCTTCTCAAACACTAAGCCGACATCGCTGGCTTCTTTTTTAATTTGGGCGACGGTCATCGTGTGCAAACGTTTAATAGGCACCTTGGGATCGCCCGCTCTGTATTCCACAAATACTATCGATCCACCTGGCTTGACGGATAGCGCCAAAGCCTCCAAGAATTCACGCGGAAATTCAAGCTCATGGTAAACATCGACCATGATGGCCATGTCTAAAACAGCGCTTGGTAGGTTAGGTGTTAAGGCGGTGGCCTGTTTAACTTCAAATTGATGTTTTGGGTATTTTTGAGCGATCTCTTTCAGTCGCCCTACCATCTCGGCTTGAACATCAACGGTCCACATCTGTCCATTAGGCTTTATACGATCGAGCATCAACATACTTAGGCGCCCAGTACCTGCGCCGATATCACCCACGATCATTCCAGGCTTTAAATTGAGTATGTCGATTAGCTGATCGGTTCTCTCTTCCGTCTCACGCTCTGCTCTATCTAACCACGAAGCACCTTGCCATCCCATGACTTTGGCGATTTGCCGATTGCAGTACTGCTTCAAAATTCCGTCGGGATGTCCAGTTTTTAAAGTGACATATTCACACTGAGTGTTTGTCGAAACAGCTGATTCGGAATGGGCTTCACGAGTAGTGATCGCAGTAAAAATGGCCGCTACTAATAGTAACAACCAATGAGTGTTTTTAAATGTCTGAGTAGCGCGCATCTTTAATACGAATTATAAAAACCTACCGAGCTCACCATGCAAGCGATGCTGGCTACTAGCGTCAAGCGAAAACGCATTGGTAACCACAACTCCAGTTGATAGTGCGGATAACGCTTCTGGTCGACTCGGTAACAAAGCCAAAGCAGTATAGCCATGAAGAGTAAATTAAACGGTGGTGTAAGAAGTGTGGCTACCCAAGCGAGCAAACTAGGTGTAATTCCCCAAATCCATGGCGCAGGATTCGTCGTCGCAGTCGGTGACTCACGCATCTCAAGTCCCCAATGTATCGCACCCAAAAAACTAATGATCGCAACGGCGTAAGAACTTACTGCATGACTGATGAATGCATGGGATACGTAATTTGGCCAAAAAAATGCAGTCGACAACGCCACAAACGGAATCAATCCCGCATATCCCAATGCAGTAGCCCACGCTGGTGGAGCACTTGAATGTGGTTCGTTCTGATTCATGATTATTTAGATGGTTTGTCAGTCACATCCGTCGATACGGCTTGCTTATCAGTTAATGAATCTGGCTCACACTGTTTATCACCGTCCCATCTTTGTCCGCACCAACAGTACCCCTCGGCATTGATGAGACATTTATCACTCCCGCAACAACGCTGGTCTTCTTGCATAGTGAATCGACTCCTTTGGTTAAAGCAATTTTTTAAATTAAGGTTATTTATTTCAGTTTGGCTGATACGACGCCATCAATAGTATGATTCTTTGTAGGGTCAATGATTAGTTATTTTCTATCACTCAATCTATCAATCAAAATGAAATATTATTCGATGCAGTATTCGAATTTATCTAAGTGTATCCTGATACCATGTCTTACAAAAAAAGCTCCTCTCTCCTGCTGCTTAGCTTCGTAAGCTCGCTACTTTTTACCACCATGACGCATGCTCAATTGCTTGATTTTACAAATCCTCGTATCGTTAATGAGATGTGGGTTGTAAATGATGGCGTTATGGGCGGCGTTTCACAATCACGCATTAGCAACGATTCAGAAGGCGCAGTGTTTGAAGGTGTCGTTTCGCTAGACAATGGTGGTGGTTTCGCATCGGTACGTAGCTCCATTGTCATACCAGCGGGAACCCTCGCACTAAATGTCACAATTCGAGGTGACGAAAAACGCTACAAACTAGTCTTGCGAACTGATACTTCGCCCAGATCACCGCTGTATCAAGCAGAATTTTTCGCCACCCGAGAATGGAAAACCTATCGCTTTGTATCTAGTGACTTCAAAGCGAGCTTTCGGGGACGATCTGTCGATGCTCCCGCACTTGATTTTTCTGCCACAAAAGAGATCGGCATTCTGATTGCTAACCAACAGTCAGGTTCATTTCGACTACAACTAAAAAATGTACAGTCTGCCGTTGATGCGCCGCGCTGAATAACTCTTGTTTTAGAGCGCGTAGTTTTCCAAATTATCTAACTATCAAACACAATTAGTAAAGTTTCCGTACTCTACATTCGGGTGGTTTTGAGTACCCTGCAGATCGAACCGTGTCGTCGGCAGCAAACTCAATTTGAAACCAAAAACAAAAGGGATTCAGATAACGGTAATTCCAAACATAACCTCGGCCGCGCGCCAACCCAAAGCGATCTTTTGATTCTCCAATGATTTCTATCACTTGATTGCGTGTCATACCGGGTACGATGCGTTCAAAGTTTTTCTCATCAAGTACCTGCGTCCAACGCTGTACTATTCCATCGTGATTCAGATAAATGAAAAAAGTTTCTTTACCAAATGGACCCTTAGAATAAATCAGCAACTGCCCATCGGGCGTCGGCAGCTCGGTTGATGGCTTACCCAATACGCTAACAACGTCATCCTTGCTGCTACCTATCATGCGGTTGGTGGGGCCGTAGCTGGCGCAGCCGCTGAGTAAACTAATCAAGAGAATAATGATCGACGACGAAATGCTATGCTTTATGTAGTTCATAATCTTCAGATAAGCTGGTTAGTATTCAATGGCAATTTTTCATTCATAAGGGTGAAGTAATGTACCCCAGACGAACGTCTATAGTTTGGTCATCCCAAATTGTAATTTACCTAATTTTTTTCCTCACGAAGGCTGCCATGGCTGTTGAAGAAGCACCCTATCGCGTTTTAGTTTCTGAGCCTCCGTTTGAGCAACGACATTACCCGAGCTTTGTCGTGGCAGAAACCGAGCTACCCGGCGATTTTGATTCGGCAAGTCGAACGGGTTTTCGACGTGTTGCAGCCTATATTTTTGGGGAAAATAGTGGTGATGCAGGCAGCAGCCGAAAAATTGCCATGACCGCCCCGGTTACCGTTACCCCCATTCCATCCGGCTGGCGACTACATTTTGTCATGCCCAGCCAAGAAAAATTAGAGACGCTGCCTAAGCCGAACAATTCACAAGTGGCTATTCGCCGCGTCGACGACCATGAGATGGTATCTGTACGATTTAGCGGATGGGCCACAGCGTCAGCGATTAAAGAAAATACTGATCGCCTAACCGAGTGGGCCTTGTCGAGAAAGTTAACTTTAGTTGGCACTCCTCAGGTGGCACGCTACAACGATCCGTTTACCCTGCCTTGGCGCAGACGCAATGAAATATTAATTGAGATTACTAAGGATGCCGTCACCAAATAAAATATGGCGTTTCACAGCTAGTAGATCGTGAATTTATAGACTAAAAAGTACTGATCGAAGCCATGACGGCTCAAAATATAATCACCATTGGTGAAATTATTCACGATACATCACCAAACAATTTTTTCCGCATCTTAGGTTCTGAGGTTTTAGTAGATAACCATATCGCCATAAATGCCTCAGCTAGGGCGGGATCGTTTATTTCGCCTATTTTTTTCGAGCCTATCCAAAATACTAAACTGCCCGAGGGCTGGTAAACGCCTGTTAGCCTGTCGCCCGCTTTAACCGATGGAATCAAAACACGCAGTTGACTTAACCACTGCTGTGAGACGTCGTCACTTAGAGGGGTCTGCTTTTTAATTTCAGCAATCGATCGCTTTGCGATCTCCTCACCACTCAAATTGCGCGAATAAACCAGCGACAATGCAAACGGATGTTGATTCCATTTCTCTGGCATCCATTCGGGCGATGACCAAAGACTGATGTGATAAATCTCTAATCCAAAAAACGTAAAAAGATGATGTCCTACTAACCGTGGTTTGTTTAAAACCTCTAACCCGACCGGTGGCTCTTGTACCTTTTCTACCGAGCTATGAGCTAACGAAGATACTGTTAAAGAAAATATAGCGAGTGCAAAAATAAAAACCGACGGTGCCCGACTTATATAACGCCCAATAGCTTGCGGTACAGTGCCGAAAGCGCGAGTCGACGCTTTTAAAAACCACCAGTTATAGGCAAAGCAGTGTTTGGTAAATGAAAGTCGATTCACTTTAGCACCATCATCAATAAGGTTTAACGTTTCATTCATGCGATTTCAAACTTCAATGCCTTCAATCTCCATCAACCGAATCAAGCTTTCTTCTAATATTAGGCGAGAAGCGCCTGCGGCCTGGTTTAGTTGGGAATGTAGTTGTGCATCTTCCTCGTTACGATTCGCGCACTCGCTACTGTACTTTTCAAATGCAGTGAGATTGATGATCAACTCAGCAAGGTGATTCGGACATTCGCAGGCAATTTTGCTCGTAAGAGCAGCGATACGCGAAAGCTGTTCGTTAGTAAAACGAGGTGATGTTACGGTTTGATTTAGTGCGGGCCTGGAATTAGACACAGTCGGCTTGATGGAACGACATGCGCGGTATATTTCTGCAGCAGCCACCGATCCTTTTAAGCAAACCACTCCCGCATCCTCAAGCTCCAGTATCGATTTTTTAGTACCAAAATTAAAAATCACCACAGCTGATTCACAGCCTGTCTCTACTAAGTAATGACGTACATCGGAGAGTGATTCCTCGTTTAAGGTCACAAGATCAACAATAACGATATCCGCTCGCGGCTCCATGACG
>CAINAY010000205.1 GCA_903846425.1 uncultured Noviherbaspirillum sp. | reverse complement strand
GATGTCGGCTTAGTGTTTGAGAAGGTGGTTTCTGATTTGCCTTGGCAAGATGTGGTTTTTTTTCGTAAGCCCTAAGTTGTAGTAATCGCGACTTGATCTGACAGTTACCCGATTTGATCGATACGGCTGTCAGGTCAAATTCAGTTATTCAATGTGGTGATTTTATCGTGCCACGCCTCCTTCCCGTCAATCAGTGTTTGCATTGGAGTGCGTCCACAGCACATCTTGCCTTGATGTGTGCGTTCATAGTTATAGTCGTGCAGCCAGTCATCCAGATCATGCTGTAACTCTTCGATCGACCGGTAAATCTTGCGTCGGAATGCAACCTGGTAAAACTCTTGCAGAATGGTCTTATGGAAGCGTTCGCAGATGCCATTGGTCTGCGGATGACGCACCTTCGTCTTCGTATGCTCGATGTCATTCAATGCCAGATAGAGCTGGTAATCATGAGCCTCTGGGCGGCCACAGAATTCCGTGCCACGATCAGTCAGAATGCGGATCATCCCCAAGCCCTGTTCGTTAAAGAAGGGCAGCACTTTATCGTTCAACAAGTCCGCTGCCGTAATCGGTGTCTTGGTTGTGTAGAGCTTAGCGGTTGCCCACTTCGAATAGGTATCGACAAAGGTCTGCTGGTAAATGCGCCCGACACCCTTAATGGTGCCAACATAAAACGTATCCTGACTCCCCAAATAACCGGGATGTGCCGTTTCGATTTCACCATGAACGACATCATCGTCTTGCTTCCTCTCCAGCGCCACTACTTGCGCTTCAGTTAGCACATCACCTGTTTCGGCAACGTGTCGCTCCAACGCAGCGAGTCGCTTCTTGAATGATTCGAGATCACGGCGCAGCCAGACCGAGCGCACACCGGAGGGTGAAACAAAGATTCCGCGCTTGCGTAGCTCGTTAGAAACGCGAACCTGCCCGAAGGCCGGCTGCTCAAGTGCAAAGGCAGCAACAGCCGTTTCAGTGGCTGCCTCGACTCGATTACGTAAATTAGGTTTCTTTCGATTGGCATCGATTAAGGCATCGACGCCACCATTGGCCATGGCCGACTGGTAACGATAAAAGGTGTCGCGGGAAAAGCCCATCACCTTGCAGGCGCGGGACACATTGCCGAGCTCGGCGGCTAGATTCAATAGCCCGACCTTGTGTTTGATGACATTCTGAGGAACACTACTCATGGGGTTACTCCTTGGCGCTTGCGCGCTGGTTTAATAAAGATTCGCATCGTTATCAAACCGGGTAACCCCACCCTTTGGCAAGGCCTTTCTGTCAGATCAAGTCTGAACTACTACAGTTTAGTGATGACTTCTCAGATTACATGTTGGATTTGATGGGTTCACTTGTTTCAATCGACGTTGAAGGCCTACGGCATGATTACTTCTTACCACATGCGATATCCCATTCAGTTTTAACTAGCGTATTTGGAACAATTCGGTCCCATATCCATTCACTCTCTTTAAAAGTGTCAGATAAAACAACATCACCAGTACCCACTGAACCAGAATACTGAAGCACTGAAATCATTGCCAATGTCTCATACTTGCAATTAAATGCTAAGAGTGATTTTGCTGATTTATACCTATCTCCATCTGTATTAGTTCGCACCTCAGGAAAATCATACATCACCCACATCTGTGCAGTTATGTCATTTATTTGTATCGTAGATTTATCGTGATAGTGAGTAAGATCATACTCTTTACCCGTCATCTCCCAATCTGCCCAAGACATTGAGCAGATCATCATCTGTACAACAAAGAGAAGTCGTTTCATTGCTAACTTAATCCTTTAATTTGATATTCATCTTCCGACCTAGCACCTGTCGAGTGCTTTCAAGGCCTCCAGCGTTGAATTAACTCCGCTAAATGCTGCCTACCCTCTAATCTGCATCCGTTCGCCCTAGCCTACCTCTAGTCCGTCTATTGAATTATTTACTTGCATCGTTAAGCTACATTCGTCTGTTTTATGTATTTACGTGTAGCTCTAACAGACACCAATGCTTCAATAACTGTACTTATCTGGACCTGAGCATTTAAACACTTACTTACAAACCAAAACTCAATAGAGATCGCCTACCAATTAAGTTTCCTGTTGTAAATTTGCCCTCAGCATCTTCGTTATAGTTGCCTGATAATGTTTTTGCATCTCATGTGCCTTATCGATTGACAGTCGGTTATTCGTTTTTCTCTGCGCGAATGAACTTACCGTTCTCAAAGATGCCCTCCTTAGCAGGACTTCCATCTGCATAAGTTTCAATTCCTCTTCCGTTGGGTTTGTCGTCTTTCCACTCTCCAGTAAATCCTCCCCCATCGGCAAAGGTAAACGTACCATGACCGTTGTAGTCGTCATCTCTGAACTCCCCAACGTACTTATTACCATTGATAAAGGTGTGTGTACCCTGACCGTTGCGTTTGCCGCCTTTGTACTCCCCAAAGTACTTGCTACCATCAACATAAGTTTCAATACCTCTTCCGTGGTAATTGCCGTCTTTGAACTCCCCAACGTACTTGTCACCATGGACATAAGTCAGCGTACCCTGACCGTTACGCTTACCGTTTTGGAACTCACCAACGTATTTGTTACCGTTCTCAAGGTTGTATGTACCCCAGCAATTATGGAAACGAACCATTTGATCCTTAGGACAAGGTTTCAGCTTATTCAAATTGTTGAGCTCGAGTCCCCATGCAGTAGAAGAAAAGATAAGAAGAAAAATAGTAATTAGGTGCATAGTGGTCGCTTGAAATGCTTAAATTGGAAAGCTACAGTATTTGATATAAAATGTATCTCGATGCTTGTAATCGCTATTAGAACGATATTATGCATGCGGCGCACTTGAATAAACTAATTGGTATTAGAACAATGTACCCCAAGTAAAAAACTTTTACAGTTTGAGTGTCAAAAACATTAATTTTTTTATACAAAAAAGGAGGTGACCGTGAAATATCTCGTACTGGTAGTCTTGCTCGCACTGAGCCCATTTACACTGGCTAATGATTGCGGCAGTAAAATGAAGTCAGCTAAATCATCATCAACTGCTGACAAAGTAGCCAGCGTAGAAGTTGGAAAAGATAGCAAGCAAGCTGAGACCAGCAAAATGCCTGCTGAAACTAAAACGACTTCAACTAACTAAAAGCAGGAGCAACATCATTCAAAGCCACTGTTTAGTGGCTTTTTTTCTTGCTTTGGGCCAACCTAGCTATTTACAGATTAAAGTTCTAATCCAAAAATCTAGTCAATTCTACTAAAATTAAAAACCCGCCTTAGCGGCGGGCATATAAGTAACAAGAGATAAAAAAATCAAAGAAATTTTATTTATCTTTTTTCTCTTTTTTCTCTTTTTTCTCTTTTGACTCGTGGTGATCAGCAAAAGAAGGAACTGCAGACATCAGCATGAATATGGAGACGATAACGTAGATTAAATGTTTCATAAAATGACCTTTAAATTTGGTTAAAATTAAGAAAGTAAATTTTTCTTAAAAATTTCATTCTTACAGCATACATTGGCGTACATCGGGTGTAAGGCTAAACGTGAATTCGCCCTTAATGCAACCTACTCCACTTAATTTAATCACAAATTCCCAATCAACTCCTAGTAGTGAATAAATCAGTATGGTTTCCTTAATGACATAGTAATTTTAGCTTGTTAAAGAAAATAAAGTTGAACATCGGATAAAAGTCTGGATACTTAAAACTGCAACAGATAAAAGAGGGTTCAAAGTTCGAGCCTTGGGTTAGACGAATGCTTTATTCG
>CAINAY010000204.1 GCA_903846425.1 uncultured Noviherbaspirillum sp. | reverse complement strand
GGTTGCGCGTCACTTGGCTACTATGCCCAAGCCGCCCAGGGCCAATTCGCACTTTTGTATAAGGCAAAGCCTATTAATGAGTGGCTGTCAGATTCCCAGGTGAATGAGAGTCTCAAAGCTAAACTGAAGCAAGTGCAGGAAATACGTGAATTCGCCGTGCGTGAGATTGGTCTTCCAGATAACGCAAGTTACAAAAATTATGCTGATCTAAAACGCCCCTTTGTTGTTTGGAATGTGGTCGCCACACCTGAATTTTCACTCGTGCCAGAGCGGTGGTGTTTTCCGGTTGCAGGTTGTGTTGACTATCGCGGTTACTACGACAAAGAAGCGGCGATGAGTTTCGCGGAAGACTTACGAGAAAAGGGCTTGGATGTCCGTGTCACAGGTGTTCCTGCCTATTCCACTTTGGGTTGGTTCAATGACCCCGTTCTTTCCACCTTCATTCATTACCCAGAGCCCGAAGTGGCGCGTCTTATCTTTCATGAGCTAGCGCATCAAGTAGCCTATGCCGCAGGCGATTCTCCTTTCAATGAATCGTTTGCGACTGCCGTAGAAGAGCTAGGTCTTTCGCGTTGGCTCGATGCGCGTGGTGACGATACCATGCGCGATAGCTATCGCATATATAGAGGTAGGCGCGATGATTTTTTGGCGCTCTTGAATAGATATAGATTGAAGCTTGAGGATACCTACCAGAAACCCATTAGCGATCATGAAAAGCGTAAGCTTAAGTTAGAGCTCATGCAGTCAATACAGACTGATTATTCAGTACTCAAGCAAACGTGGGGCGGTTATTCAGGTTATGACCGATGGTTTAATGAGCCGGTTTCTAATGCTCATTTCGCGTTGATTGCTACTTACAATGATTTAGTTCCCGAGTTTAAAGCCTTGATGGCGGAGCAAAAAACTTTAGCTGCTTTCTATGCGGCCGTAAAAACGTTGGCGGATAGCGATGCATACACACGTCATCAGATGTTGCAGCGCTACAAGCCTGTAGTGCATCAATCAGCAGTAAAAAGCGAGTCAAATAACACTGCTGCATCGCAATAAGAACACAATTTATTCCATTTGAGCTAGCATCGAGGCATATAAAAATAGCTTGCCTATTCAGTGACGGGTTTCATAAATCTGCCGGATATAAAGCCTCACATCCTAGGGGTCTCAATGGACAAATTTTGGATCAAATCCTATCCCGCTGGTGTTCCAGCTGAGATTGACTACACACGCTATCGGTCCCTAGTTCATTTAATGGATGAAGCGTTCAGTAAGTTCGCACAGCGAAATGCCTATGTATGCATGGACAGATTTCTAACCTATGCTGAGTTAGATGTCATGTCGACAAAACTGGGTGCCTGGCTTCAAGCCCAAGGACTCGCTCCCGGTGCGCGAGTGGCACTAATGATGCCCAATGTTTTGCAGTACCCGGTAGCCATTGCTGCCGTGCTGCGAGCTGGCTATACCGTGGTGAACGTTAATCCCTTGTATACGCCGCGCGAGCTCGAACATCAACTGAGAGATTCAGGTGCTGAGGCCATCGTCATTCTTGAAAATTTTGCGCATACGTTAGAAAAAGTCATCGCCAACACATCGATAAAAATCACGGTTATAGCCAGCATGGGCGACCTGCTAGGTGGTTTGAAAGGAGGCCTAGTTAATTTCGTGGTGCGTAATATTAAAAAAATGGTACCGGCCTATTCGCTGCCTAACGCTATTCGTTTTAACAGCGTATTGGGCGAAGCTAGCAGCATGACTTTACGGCCCGTCGAATTGGGTCACGACAATATCGCATTTCTTCAATATACCGGTGGCACAACAGGATTATCTAAAGGTGCGATGCTTAGTCATCGCAATGTCATTGCTAACCTCATGCAAAACGAAGCTTGGTTACAGCCAGCTCTCGATAAAGAGCCTAAG
>CAINAY010000203.1 GCA_903846425.1 uncultured Noviherbaspirillum sp. | reverse complement strand
TAGATGGTGGCCCAGGCTAAGTTTTGTCGTATCACCTTCATGCACGCCGTTGCTGCTTCTGCCGCATCAATCAAGGATGAGAAACTAGCAGATAACAGCACCGCATCGGCATGTGACTGCGCTAATGCTGCTCCCGAGCCCATAGCAAATGAGACATCAGCAGCGCGTAACACAGCGGCATCATTAACCCCGTCACCCACCATCAGCACGCGTGCACCTTGGCTTTGCAGTTGCTGAACGAATGCTAATTTTTGCTGCGGCAGCATACCGCCGTGTGCATCATTTATACCGAGTGAATCAGCCATGCGGCGAACGATACCGGGCGCATCACCTGACAGCAAAATGACTTGCTTACCCTGAGACTGAAAATAATTAATCACAGCCTGTGCATCTGGCTTCAAAGCATCCGACAAATCAAATCGTGCTAACCAAGCCGATGCCTTACCTAAATAAATGCATGTCATGTCGTGCGGTTCATCTGCAGCGACTGCTACACCCGAGAGCGCAGAAACAAAAGCATGACTGCCTATGCGGTAAAGCTCGCCAGCGATCTTCCCCTCTAAGCCCTGCCCTACATGATGCGTGATCATTTCGACGGCGACATCCGTCGTCGGCAATTGATCTGCGGCTTCCACCAAAGCGCGCGATAAAGGATGCGCGCTACCAGCTTCAAGTGTTGCAGCTATGTGTAATACCTGTTCACGACTCGCCTCACCCAAAAGAGTTGTTTGTCTTAGCTGCGGCCTTCCTTCAGTCAGCGTACCTGTTTTATCTAAGACCACATGCGTGGTGCGATACAGCGTCTCAATCACATGCGGCTGTATCACGAGCACACCTTGTCTAAGTAATCGATCAGTCACTGCAGCGAGTGCCGATGGTGTTGCGAGTGATAAAGCACACGGACACGACACTACTAGCACTGCAATAGCAATGGGCCATGCACGCGTTGCGTCATGCCAGCTCCAAAAAATCAACACAGCTAACGCAAAAATCAAAAGCGCACTAACGAACCACGCCGCCAGACGATCGGCCCACTGCGCAATGGTTGGCTTACCTTGTCCCGCGCTTTCAATCAAACGAATTAATGCCGCCAAGGTACTATCTCTGGCGACTTTTTCCACACGCAGTATCACAGGCTGACTAATATTCACCGCGCCGCTGGCTACGGATTCACCAATGCGTCTAGGCTGCGGGTGACTTTCACCTGTGAGCAAAGAAAGATCGATCGTGGTTTCTCCGTCGACGATAACGCTATCGACAGCAATCGCTTCGCCGGGCTTACTAAGTATGACGTCCCCCGCACGTAAGGTGGATGCCGCAACCATGGTGGTGTTTCGATTCGATGGGAAACCCACCATCAGATGAGCCGATTCCGGTAATGCATATTGAAGTTTTTCTAACGATGCAGCCGCACGTCGGCGCGCTACTAGTTCCACATAGCGACTAGCTAGCAATAAAAAAATGAACATGGTGACGGAATCAAAATAAACGTCACCAACCCCTGTGATGGTAGACCACGCACTACCCACAAAACCCGCTGCAATACCTAAAGCAACCGGTACATCCATACCCGGAGTGCGGACTTTAATGTCAGTCCACGCGCCACGAAAAAAAGGCTGCGCTGAATACATCACCGCAGGCAGCGTTAACAGCAAACTTGCCCAGCGCATCAATTGCTCTAAATCGGACTCTATGCTTCCGGCGTCGGCTAAGTAAACCGGTACGGCATACATCATGACCTGCATCATAGACAGGCCTGCAACAAAAAGTCGCTTAAAAAGTGTGCGCGTATTTTTGCGCAATAACTCTCCATGTTGAATCGGATCAAACGGATAAGCCACATACCCTACTTCGCGCACCGCACGAATAATATCGCTGGGTTTGGATAGCTTTGCATCCCATGTCACTTGCAGCTTTTCAGTCGCCACATTCAGATTTGCGCTCTTTAATCCCGGCACTTTAGACAGTCGTTTTTCAATCAACCAAACACACGCAGAACAACGTATACCCTCAACGGATAGCATCGCTTCTGCATCGCCAGCATCATTAGTAAATTGTGCAGCCAGTTCGGGACTGTCGTATAAGCTCAATGCTTCTGGCAGCGGCGCAGCAACGCCCTCGGGTAAGTGTTGGCGACTACTGTAGTAAGTCGTCAGCCCTGAATCGACAATCGCTTGCGCGACGGCCTGACATCCCGGACAACACATAGGCTGCTCAATCGCATCCATACGCACACGCCAGTGACTAGCCTCAGGTACCGGTAGACCACAGTGAAAACAAGGCGTCGATGAATTCATAGGTGCGCGGCTCATCAGTTCATGGACTCATCGAAGGCGTAATGCATACAGCATCGAGCCAACCATGCGATATCCCCGTCGATAGTCGAAACATGCCTAACAATCCAAAACTCAACACCACTAAGCCTGCGAACATTCGGACAGACGGCTTTTGTAAATTCGCCTGTAAGCGTGTACCCAACAATCCCATGGAAAATAACAAAGGGAGTGTGCCTAAACCAAACGCTAACATCACCAGCGCACCATTCAATGCAGACCCTGTGAGTAGCGCTGTCATCAATACGCTGTACACCATGCCGCAAGGTACCCAACCCCACAGGCTACCCAATGCTGCTGCCTGCCACATGGTTTCGACTGGAAGAAAACGACGTATCAAAGGCTGTACCCTTCGCCACATCCATAACCCCAGCGACTCAACGCGCGCTAAGCCATGCCAGAGATTCATGAGTGTGAGACCGAGCGCAATCAACAGCACATTCGCCAACCAGTAGCCTATGCTTTGCAGAGTCGTTACATGAATCAGCGCTGGAATACTACCTAACAAACCGGCCATAGCGCCCGCTACCATGTAGCTGGCTATGCGTCCCAGGTTGAACGCCAACACGCGCAAACTCCCCTTAGGCGCAAAAGCCATTGAGCGCGTCTGGGTAACAACTGCAATGGGAAAAGCCTTCGCAGGAGGGCCAGCGACAGAAAATGCGCCGACAATGCCGCCGCACATTCCTACGCAATGCACGCCGCCTAAAAGGCCGATAAGAAAAACGGGGGCTAGTGCAAATAGATTCACATCAAAATATTAGAGGGTCTGAGAATAACGCGTTATCTCCGATTGTAACCTCCGCGCTTGCTGTAGATGATGATCGAAGGCCATGCAGATATTTCGTATTAACAGGCGCCCGCGTAAGGTCACGCTTATCCATTCATCATCAATGGTCAGCAGACCCATTTCAGCGAATTCCTGTAACAGCTCCATCTCTGTTGCAAAATACTCATTAAACGTGATGGGGAAAGCTTGCTCCAGCGAGCTTAGTGATAATTCAAAATTACACATCAGCATTTGGATGATGAAGCGACGAATCAAATCATCTATCGTCAATTTGTAACCCCGCGTAATCGGAAGCTGATCCTTATCCAGCGCAGCGTAATACTCATCCAGCGTTTTTACATTCTGGCTATAGGAAAGTCCTACCGAGCTGATCGCTGAAACACCGCAGGCAACTAAGTCAGCTTCGGCATGGGTTGAATACCCTTGAAAATTTCTATGTAAGCGACCCTGACGCTGCGCAACAGCCAGCTCATCATCGGGCTTAGCGAAATGATCCATACCGATATAAACGTAGCCAGCCTGATTGAGTTTTTTTATACACAGCGCCAGCATATCGAGCTTAGTATCTGAACTAGGTAAGTCCTTTTCATTGATACGCCGTTGTGGCTTAAAAAGATGGGGCAGATGAGCATAGTGATAGACAGCGATACGGTCTGGATTAGCGTCTATCACTTGCGATAGCGTTTGCGCCATCGTTGCCATCGTCTGCTTGGGTAAGCCGTAGATCAGATCAATACTAATAGAGCGAAATTTTGC
>CAINAY010000202.1 GCA_903846425.1 uncultured Noviherbaspirillum sp. | reverse complement strand
GCAACGGTAATTGAGCGCGCGTAAAAAATGAATAACGCCACAACCAATGACTCAGCAAAGCAAATAAGCCCGCAATCATCGTGATGTGCAGGCCTGAAATCGAAATCAAATGACCCACACCGGTTCGGTTAAATACATCCCAATCGCTCTGACTCACCGCACGTTGATCGCCAATTACTAAGGCAATGATGACGCCGGCATAAGGTTGATTCGGTAAAGCGGTCAGAATTTTTTCTCGTAAAGCTGCACGTGCACGATCTATCCAAATTTTTGGGTGAGCGATTTGTTCATCCAATAATCGATGTCCCTGGGCTTGCACAGAACCGGTAGCACGCAAACCTTCATTTAGCAGCCACGCTTCTGCATCAAACACGCCGGGGTTCGATAAACCATGCGGACGCTTCAAGCGCACCGTGAGCTGCCAGCGCTGACCTGATTTCAACTCCGGCGGATCGCTCGAACGATCGCTATACCAACCCAAGGACACATGGCTTGGTACCGTAATTTTTTCATCCGTCATTAAGCTCGCTTGTTCAACGCGAAAACGAAATCGTTTACCTGTCGCACCTAGATCTGGCAAACCTTCAATGCTGCCTATCAGACGAATATCACGGCCTTCAACTTCGGCAGATAAACTCTGACTCAATCGCTCATGCGCTAACCACGCCGACCAACCCACACCTAGGCAGCAGCCGGCGATCATCAAAGTAATGACTTTATAGTTGGAACGATCGCGCCAAGGGAACAGCGAAGGAATAAGCACTGCGATCATCAGGCTAAGCGATATGACCAACAAGGCTATTGAGGTTAAAACAGAAGGAAGCTCAGATCGGGATTGCAGCCACAGCACGCCGATCAACAGCCCCAACGACAGCGCGCGCAATCAGGCCATCATTAGGCTGCCAAGGCGCGGCAAAACACGAGCGACATTCGCAGTCGTTTGTCGCTCAATGTCTGCCATGGTCTGGCCACGCAGCTCGGCCAGTACCGCTGCAATACGAGGAAGTTGTTGCGGATTATTTGAAGCAGGATGGAGCCATGCGGGTGAAATATCCGGCGCATCCGTTTCGAGTGCCAATGAGGTGCCAGGCAGTGAACTAGCTAAACGACGAATTTGCAAAGCGCGAGTAAAGGTCATAGCACCACCAAAGCCAAGCACAAAGCCTAAATCAATAAATGCATACGCTTGCTGATCGCTGCCATTAAACGCATGAGCTAAACCACCGACGACGCGTATGCGTCGCAGATACTTCAGCAAGGTATCTTGTGAGCGACGCACATGCAAAATAACCGGCAGATTAAATTCGCGCGCCATCTTTAATTGCTCAGAGTAAAAAAACTCTTGCTTTTCTCTCAGCTCACCCTCGCCTAATCCGGGCACAAAAAAATCTAAACCAATTTCACCCACGGCTACCAATTTGTTGTCCGCCACCGATACTGCTAAACGCTCGCGCAGTAAAACAAGATCGCTCTCTTTAGCTTTCGGTACATAGATGGGGTGAATACCCAGCGCGTACACGCAGCCGGGGATGGTGTGAGATAACTGGGCAACCACATGAAAGTTGGCGACTTCAACCGCTGGAATAACAATCCACGACACGCCTGACTCGGCCGCTTGGGTAGCAATTGCTGCTGCGTTGTCGCCAAATTCATGCGCATCGAGATGGCAATGACTGTCAATCAGCATCGCACAT
>CAINAY010000201.1 GCA_903846425.1 uncultured Noviherbaspirillum sp. | reverse complement strand
GGTTTGTATTTTGGCTTTCTGTAAAGCCTGATTTGGCTAAACTACTTGTTGCATTAATTTACCTACATATTGAATCTGTGCTTTGACCTAATCGTGAAGTGAGCCTATTGTTGCTTTCAAAGCATTTAATCATGCGCCTACTTGATAAAGTTCCGATGACCGAAATAAGCAAACTTAAATTCCCGAACTTGTTAAGTACTTTCAAAAAAAACGCCGCTAATTTAGCGGCGTCGGATGAAAGCGTATTAGAGTTAGCCTTTTTTGAAGAAAGCCAAAATTTCCTTGGCATCTAGGGTGCCGTCTTTGTCGGTATCTAGCTCATCAAATTTTTTCGCGATTTCTTTGTGCTTTATTTCCTTCTTGTCGATGGTACTGTCACCATCTTTGTCGGCCATTAAAACTTTATGTGCATTGATTTCTGCCTGGTCGATAGTTCCGTCTTTGTCAGTGTCAATAAGATCGAAATGTTTTGATAACATTTTGAAGGCTTTAACCTCGGTCTTGTCCAGAGTGCCATCGGCGTCTTTATCGGCTTTTTTTACTTCTGATGCGAAAACGGCAGTAGTGCAGAGCAGCATCGTAAGCATTAATATTTTCTTTTTCATAACTATTTTTCCAGTTTAGGGTTGATAATATTGATAAATACAGCCTCGAGAATGTATCAAAATTTTTGTGCATTTGCACAAACCCTAAAATCTGCTCAAGCCTTTTGTCCCTTTGGCAAGGTAAACCGCCAATACTTATCTCATTTCTCGCAATGCTGAATTCTTGGTGTAAGAAGCTTACTTAGGTAGCTGCTGTATTGCTTCATGCCAAAGATGTCGGACTGCGTTACGCTGCGTCTCAACAGAGGGAGATAGTTCAATACGCGCTTTATCGGCACCCTTTAATCGAATCTGGTGCTGTAATTTTCGAAAGTCGCGATACGCATCGGCAGCAGTTTTGGCCAATGAGACATCGATTAACTGTAATTGACCGAGTAATTTCAGCAGCGCGATATTTCCTATATCGGCCGTCAATTCTGGATACTGCGTTGCATATCTAAGTATGAGGTACTGAACGATAAATTCAATATCAATCATTCCTCCCGAATCATGTTTCAAGTCGAATAAATCAGATTGATTGGGATGAGCGTCATGCATGCGCTGCCGCATAGTGAGTACTTCATGAGTTAATTCATTTTTATCGCGCGTCATCTTCAATAACTCTGCACGGAGAGTCTCAAAGCGAGCACCTATCGCGGGATCTCCCGCGCAGAATCGGGCGCGGGTAAGCGCCTGATGTTCCCATACCCATGCCGACTCACGTTGGTATTTTTCAAATGCGGTAAATGACGATACTAAAAGGCCGCTGGCGCCATCAGGACGTAGTGCAATATCCACATCAAACAAAATTCCCGCGGATGTGTGACTGGTCATCCAGGTGATAAAGCGTTGCGCTAGTCGGGCATAAAGCGCAGGTGCATCGGGATCATCATCTTCATACAAGAAAATAACGTCTAAATCTGAGGCATAGCCTAATTCTTTGCCGCCTAATTTTCCGTAAGCAATAACGGCGAATCGAGGAGCCCCTCTATGCTGAGTAGGTAGACTTTTCCAGACTGTCTCCAGTACGATTTCAATGACTAAATCAGCGAGGGCAGACAAATAATCCGCCAATCGCTGAATGCTTAATAAACCGTCGATATCTTTTGCCAGTAAGCGAAAGAGCTGAGCATGATGCTGCTCGCGTAAGACATCCATTTGTCGTTCGGTGTCGCCGCCAAAAGCAGCGACTTGTCTGCGACACTCGCTAGCAAATTCGTTCCAATCCGGCTCTGCTTGCAAGCTTTCGTCATCCAGCAATTCATCCAATAACACTGGGTGGCGGGTTAAATATTTGGCAGCCCATTCGCTGGCCGCCATCATGCGTACTAGTCGCTTCAGCGTATGGGGATACTCTGTAAGTAGAGAGAGATAGGCTGATCGACGTACGATGGTTTCAAAAAAATCGATCAGCCGGTATAAGGTACTGGAGTGTGATTCAGTTTGTTCGGCGATAATCGGTAACGCAGCGATAAGTAAGGCTTGTAGCTGTGTGCGGCGTTGTTCAGATAGGGATCGAATACGATTTGAGTTCCACGAAGCGAGCAGATTATTTGCAGAGAGTGTGGGCTCATCAAAGCCTATCGAAGTAAGATAGTTTGACAGCATCTCAGGATCTGTATCGTCGAAAATCGGGGAAGTAGCGGTTAACTCGGACTCGTTTTTAGGCGATTGAGTCGAATTTTTTTCAACAAAAATAATGTCAAATTGAGCGGCAACCCGTGCTCGTCGGTGTTCAAGTTCGGCCACCATCGACGCCGCATCAGTAAAGTCAGCCATGTTGGCGATAATCAGTTGATCTTCTGCTGAGGCTGGCAGCACATGAGTTTGTGCATCATCCAGATATTGCACGCGATGTTCTATGTTTCTCAGAAAGGCGTAGTCGTCTAATAGTTGCTCAGTTGTGGATGAAGGTAAGAATTTTCGTTCCGATAAAGTATGTAGAGTTTTACGAGTGGAGCGATCACGCAACTCAGGATCACGACCGCCGCGTATGAGCTGAAACACTTGCGCTAAAAACTCGATTTCACGTATGCCGCCGCGTCCTAGTTTGACGTTGACAGTACGTTCAGGATGACGCGTTTCTTGTCTAATCACATCGGCGCGTATCTGTGCATGCATGCTGCGTAGTGCGTCAATAGAACCGAAATCTAAATAGCGACGGTACACAAAAGGACGCACGATAGCATCCAGAGCCTCGATGTCCTCGCTACGTCCCGTCAATGCACGTGCTTTAACCCAAGCGTAACGCTCCCATTCGCGCCCTTGAACCATCAGATAGTTTTCCAGCATGCTTAAACTGGCGGCCAGTGGTCCTGAACCACCGTTAGGACGCAAGGCCATGTCAACTCGGAAGCTAAATCCATCTTCGGTCACTTCAGCCAGGTCAGCTATCAATCGTTTTCCAAGTCTGATGAAGAATTCGTGATTTGATAGTGAACGTTGGTCAGCTTCTGTTGTGACGGTCTCTCCCTCTTCAGGATAGATAAAAATGAGATCAATGTCCGACGACACATTCAGTTCGCCGCCGCCCAGCTTGCCCATGCCGATCACCATCATGAGTTGTGCTTGGCCAGACTCTTCGCCCGTTGGTATACCGTGTTTGGCACACAGCTGATGATATTGATCCTCAAGGTGAGAACGAATCGCAAATTCAGCAAAACCCGAGATCGCAGCTAAAACTTCGTCCAGAGTGGCCTTTCTGCTGATGTCACGCTGGACGATGGCCGCCACTAATAAATTACGCAGGCGGCGCATAGCGGCTGGTAAAGACACATTATTTTGCCGCTGCGCGTTAAGCAGCTGTCCAAAATCAAGCTGGTCAAGCGATAATTCAGCCAATTGTTCTAATGCAGGGGCATGAGTCGGCTTGGCAGCCAACCATCGCTGCAGGAAGCGTGAGCTATTCACGATGGTTAGGGGCGATGGTAAGGTCATTATGTTGTCAGGTAATGTGGCTAGAGTTTGCGTCGTCGGCAAGAGGGCCGGTAAGCTCGATGTAATACTATGATACTAACGAAGCAAGGAAACTGTCCTGCCGATGTCGAGCGATCCACAATCTAACAACTCAATTACGCGCGTATTGGCCGCCGGATGGCGCGCACT
>CAINAY010000200.1 GCA_903846425.1 uncultured Noviherbaspirillum sp. | reverse complement strand
GTGCGGCTGGCGCGAGGCTATGGCGTGCCTCTCAGTAGTCTGGAACGATTTTTTACCTAATTTATTACCTTGTAAAGTACGGAGTTCCCCCGAGACCCCAGACAAATCCTAAAACTTGACGTATTAGATGTTATCTTAAGGAAACTTACCGGAAGTTTGCGAGCCGCAGGTAAATCACATCGCAACGATAAGCCCGAATGGGATTGATCATGAAGACCGAAATCGACTTTGATGCCATTAACGTTGACGGTGCACGCCTTAAGGCTGCACGGGAAGACCGCGGCTTGTCGGTAACGGATATGGCTGCGGCAGTCACGCTCTCGCGTGAGCAAATCCAACATATGGAAGACGGTGGTAATCGCCCTTTCTACACGCCTGCCCACAAATTACTGGCGGTTCGGAAGTACTCAGCTGCGCTGGATATTCCTTACGATGAGATCGTAACGGGGCCTGGAGCTAACCAAACCATTCCCATACCCGAGGATGCACCGCCAACGATGATGGCTTACTCCGAATCAGCCGAACCAGCAGATTTGCGACTGGCTGCAGTGGAGCGCAATGCAGAACTTCGCCGACTATTGGCAACGGCGGCGATTGTGGTCTGCATTTTGTTAGCCATCTACGCGAAAATCCGCGGCTCTAAGGATGAGAGCCCTGAAAATGAAGTCAGCGCTGAGACAGTGTCCAACCCAATCGACAAGCCGGTGACTACTCCATCGGCCACAACTAAAGCGGTGGCTGCTAATCTGCCCCCGCCTGCCAAACCTGCACCGGATGTTAACCCTGTGCCGACCGCAGCGACCTCGCCCGATACCAAAGACTTGAAAGACGTCAAAGAAGATAAAAACGCCAAAGACACCAAACGTGAGCCGGCTCTGGCGGCGGCCACCGATGCAAGCGGTGAATGCCAGGCAAGCAGCAGCACTAGCGATGTGAAAAGTTGGTCGCCGATTTACCAACGAAAATCGGATTCGAGGCTCTACGTTATCAGCCCCAAAGGCGGTTCGGTCTGCATATCTGACGCCACAGGTAAATCGCGCTTAATCGAACTCAAACCTATGGTGGGGCAAGCCGTGGGTGGCAAGCCGCCGTATTTGGTTCGGTCTAGCCAATTAGCGCAAATCGAGATTTATCTGCAGGGATTCCGAGTCAAAATTCCATCCGAAACCGAAACAATGAAGCTAATCCCGACCTCTCAACCAGCACCTGTTGAAACAACCGAAGCTGCCGCCCAGTAGGAAAATTAGAAAAAGTTCACGCTTGGTCGCAAGACCAACAAAATGTCTGAAAAGAGCATTTTGCAGCGCAGCATATTTAAGCCTACTTGGCCTCTCCTTGTATTCATTCAGTAAAGCACTAAAAAAATACACACAATTCCAGGAATGACTAGTGTTCTTTAAGCATAAGCTTGCTTATGGCCCATTCTTGGTCGAATTCGATCAATCACGCTTCATTTCAAAATAATGCTGCCTTTGGCATTGATAAAGGTCTGCTAGCTCTGCTGATTTCCTATGGCATCGCAACATCGATATCGGTTGACTGATCAATCTGACAAATTGGATCATCTGGTATTAGAAATGTTGCTCAGCGGCAGTAATGCCGTATAAGGCTGACTACGCACTCTCTGCATCGGACTGAATGAGCCGCTGAATGAGTTGGGCCCGATGCTGACAATAACTAGAAATATCAAGATTAACTAGGAGAAGATCAATGACTCACACCCCGACTTTGCGTCCTCAATGGAAAAAACTGACAGCCATTTCGGCTGCTAGCTTGATGGCGCTCAGCATGGCTGGCACAGCTGCCGCCGAAGACTTCAAGATTGGTATTGTCAGCTTCCTCTCCGGACAGGCCGCGGATAGTTTTGGTGTACCTGCTGTGAATGGCGCAAAAACACTGCTCGAAGCCTTTAACGGCGGCAAAGCACCTGCACCGTATAACAAAAAAGGTTTTGGTGGCATGAACATCGTGCCTGTGTATGTCGATGAAAACGGCGGCGCAACCAAACAAGTACAAGAACTGCGCAACCTGTATGACCGCGAAGGCGTCGATATGGTGATCGGTTATGTCAGCTCCGGTGACTGCTTGGCGGTATCGCCCGTTGCTGAAGAAATGAAACGGTTGTTGGTGCTCTACGATTGTGGCTCACCACGTATTTTCGAAGAAGCGAGCTACAAATACGTATTTCGTACCGCGTCGCATGGCGCGATGGATAACGTCGCTGCAGCGCGCTATCTGAAATCACGCAACATGAAAGTCAGCACGATCAATATGATCAACCAAGACTATGCATGGGGTCATGATTCGCTGAAGGACTTTTCGCTATCGATGAAATACCTCTATCCAGAAGCGAAAATTCAATCAGACCAGCGTCCGAAATTCGGCGCAGGTCAGTACGGCACCGAAATCTCACAGTTAATGTCTCAGACTGCAGACGTGACTCACTCCAGCCTCTGGGGCGGTGATTTGCAGGCGTTTGTTTTGCAAGCAGGTCCACGCGGCTTGTTTAAAAAGACGCAAGTGGTGTTAACGGCTGCTGACCACGTACTGACTCCACTCGGCGACAAAATGCCTGACGGTACAGTCTTAGGTGCACGTGGCGCTAACGGTTTACTCGCACCAAAATCTGCGTTGAATGATTGGTGGTGGGCGTCGTACAAAATTCAATGGGGCGTCTACCCAGTTCAAGCTCCCTACCGTATGGCACAAGCGCTGATGGGCGTGAAACTGGCTGTAGAAAAAGCGATGGCCGCTAATGGCGGCAAGAAGCCAAGCAACGAACAAATCGCAGCTGCACTTCGTAGCTCTGAGTGGGAAGCACCGAGCGGCAAAGTCAAGATGGCACTGGCTGCTGGACAACAAGCGATTCAGCCAACAGCGATTGGTCGTACCCGCTGGGATGCAGCAAACAAACGCGTGTCATTGGAAGATATTCAGCGCTTTGATGCAGAGTGCGTCAATCCTCCAGCGAACATGAAGTCGGAAGACTGGATGAAAGCTGGCTTCCCCGGCGCCAAGTGTGACTAATAAAACCTGATGTTGTGCGGGCTTCGCTTGGTTAAGTGAAGCCCGTTCCTTAAGTGACTGCAGTACCCCCCTAAAGATCACGTGCTATCAGGAGCACGCTGGCCTGGCAAAAAGAATTACTAAAAGAAGCGTCCCATGAATCTCATTTTTACCATCCTGATCGATGGCCTGACCTATGCGTCATGGCTATTCATCGTTGCGCTGGGCCTGACTCTGGTCTTTGGCGTATTAAAAATTCTCAATGTCGCGCACGGCAGTTTCTACGCTCTCGGTGCCTATGCGGCTGCC
>CAINAY010000199.1 GCA_903846425.1 uncultured Noviherbaspirillum sp. | reverse complement strand
GGCCCATATCGTGCCGCCGACGGGGGCTAAAGGCTTAAACCTAGCCGCCAGTGATGTTTACACTCTTTATAATATTCTGCGTCTACGCTACCAGCAAAACCGACTGGATTTGGTGGCTAAGTATTCCGAGATTTGCCTGCGCCGCATCTGGAAAGCTGAGCGTTTTTCGTGGTGGATGACGTCAATTTTGCATAAGTTCTCAGACGATCCCTTCAATCAGCGAATTCAGGAAGCGGAACTGGACTACTACACCAGCTCGCTGGCAGGAAAAACGACGATTGCCGAAAACTACGTGGGATTACCCTACGAAGTTGTGGAATAGCTGTCTAAGGCCGACCCATCATCAATCAAGCGTAGCCGCAGAGACACAAATCGGGTAAATTTGTTTCATCATTTTTTTCCAAACGCTTCATGAACCAGCCCCTAGCCATTACGCCTAGCCCTAAACTCAACATCAGCGCTCTCAAAGCGAGTTGTTCTGCGTGCAGCATGCATCAGCTTTGTCTGCCTATGGGATTAGGTGAGTCGGATATGAACCGGCTCGATGACATCATTGGACGTCGACGCAAGATCGCCAAGGACACTCATCTCTACCGCATCGGTGATCACTTTACGAATCTCTACGCTATCCGACTTGGCCATTTCAAAATCTTTCAAGTCAGTCCCGCAGGTGAACAACAAGTTACTGGCTTTCAGATGGCGGGTGAACTACTTGGCATGGATGCGATCAGCACAGAACATCATCATTGCGATGCGATGGCACTAGAAGATAGTGAAGTCTGTGAAATTCCATTCGCACGACTGGAAGAATTATTTGGCACTATCCCCAGTTTGCTGCATCACTTTCATCGGATGATGAGTCAAGAGATCACGCGCGAGCAAAATGTCATGCTGCTACTCGGGAATATGCGCGCCGAGCAGCGCTTTGCTGCGTTTTTGATTAATTTATCCTCACGCTATGCAGCGCGCGGCTATTCATCGACGACATTTCAACTGCGTATGTCGCGCGAAGAAATAGGTAACTATCTTGGATTAACGATTGAAAGTATCAGCCGTTTATTATCTCGACTGAAAAAACAAGGCTTACTCAGAGTCGCTAATCGTGAAATCGAATTACTGGATATCACGAGAATACGAGCAATGGCGGCTGGCACCGAACTCTGCGATTAAATTCGACCTGATTAAAACGGCGGCTGGTTCGGCGCTTCAGTGCTGAATAAATAAATACTCAACATGCTCGCCAACGAGCAAAATGCCCAGAAAAAGAAAAAGCCAATCGTGTAGGCTGCGATCGGTGGTAAATCGATGTGACCCCGAATGAGCATCAAATCGACCGGGTCAAAAATCGAAAAGAAAAAACCTTCTGCAAGAATCGCCACCATAAACGACGGCCATAGCACCGACATTGCCAGTTTCAACATGATTCGGTCTCCTTACTTTGCATCTTATGCCTTGTCTTGCGCAGTGCTGATGTCTATCTTATTTTGCTGCGGCCAGCTCCAATCACCCTGAAGTCTCCAGGTGCGTGCCGCATCTTCTATCTGCACCTGCCAATGCGCGCGCTCCAGCATAGGCAAACTTAATGAAAATTGTCCTTCTGAATTGGGCGTCATTACTATGCGTTTATCTTTCTGCGGCACGGTAGGATGAATCAATAACAGGGTCAGTGGTAATTGATTCGTCAGGCCCTTCATAACGCCAACCAAGTTGCCAGAAGCAGCATCGTAACGAAGCGAAAACTGTAATCCTAAAGTAGCTGCTACGCGATCACGCCGCAAATCTTGATTAATCGCCTTACCTTGTTTGTAGTAGTCATCCACGACCAGCGCATCCGCGCCAGAAAATGAAATCCACATCGTCACAAAACCTGCAACTATTACAACTAAGGGACCCGACATCAACAACCAAGGCCAGCGATGTTTATACCAAGGTGCCACCTGTTTATCGAGAGCGTTTACTATCGTCATAATTTTTCCCCTTCAGCGCGGCACAAAAAATACCGCTTTTTCTTTGACATGAATATCGGGATTATCGATATCGACTAAGGTAAACCAAATTTTATTCGATCCTTTTTCACCCTTAGCTTCATCCACCCGAACATTCACTGCCACCGCTCGCGACTCCGTACCGTTGAGCGCAAACTCACCTGCTCCTTGCAGCTTTATGCTGTCAATACCACTCACGCTGATCCGATAGTGATGCGCAGACTCATCAGTATTCATTAGCTGTAATCGATACACATTTTCTATCATGCCGTTTTCAATCTCACGCCCCATCGAACCTCGGTCGCGTATCACATCCATCTTGACAGGTGTTCGTGTTAGTAGCGTGCCGAAAAAAACGCTAACAATAACAACCAAGACACTCATGTAAATAAGTACTCGCGGACGAAACATGTGACTGAAAATTTGTTCAGCCGACCAGCGATTGGCCATCGCATGATCAGTCCAATAGCGTACCAAACCACGAGGAGCACCTATTTTATCCATGACGCTATTACACGCATCAACGCACGCACCACAACCTATGCATTCGTACTGCAAGCCTTTGCGGATATCGATACCGGTCGGGCAAACTTGTACGCACATGGAGCAATCTATGCAATCGCCTAAGGCTTTTGCGGCAGCAGGATCATCTTTGTGGCGCGCTCCACGCGGCTCACCACGACCTGCATCATAGGTAATGATCAAACTGTCTTTATCAAACATCGCGCTTTGAAAGCGCGCATAAGGACACATGTATTTACAGACTTGCTCACGCATCCAACCCGCATTGCCATACGTCGCAAAGGAGTAAAACAAGACCCAGAACCATTCCCACGGGCCCAACGTCAGCGTCGAGACTTCATTCGCCAACACCGTAATCGGAGTGAAGTAACCGACAAACGTAAAACCTGTCCATAAGGCGAGAGCACCCCAGCTCATGTGCTTGGCTAATTTTCTGGAAAATTTTCCTACGGAGGCTGGCTGACGATCTAAGCGCATACGTGCGCTGCGACCACCTTCAATTTTGCGTTCTATCCACATGAAAATCTCGGTGTACACCGTCTGTGGGCAAGTAAAGCCACACCAAACACGTCCGAAAATAGCGGTGAATAAAAAGAGAGAATAGGCACTGATGATTAACAGTGCTGCAAGATAAATAAAATCCTGCGGCCATAAAACAATGCCAAAGATGTAGAACTTACGTGCACCAAGATCAAACAGCACCGCCTGCCTGTCATTCCACGAGAACCAGGGCAACCCATAAAAAAGTAATTGCGTGGCCCAGACAAAAAACCAGCGCAGAGTAGCGTATCGCCCTTGTATTTCGCGCGGGTAGATTTCTTCCCGCGCTTGATACATTTTGATTACGGCGACTTCTGGTGATGCACTCTCCATAACAACCCTTTGCTACTCTCTCATTAATACTTACTTACTTGCTTGCTGCAGGCAAGGTCGAGTTATTCGACAAGCCCCAAACGTAAGCGCTTAACAAATGAACTTTGGCTTCGCCGAGAAATTCTGCAAACGCCGGCATCACATTGTTACGACCACCACGTATAGTTTCCATGATAGTGGTAACACTTCCGCCATACAACCATGTCTTATCCGTTAAATTCGGAGCACCCACAGCGGTATTGCCTTTGCCATCTGCACCGTGACAAGCAACACATGCAGCAAATTTTTCTTTACCGATAGCTGCCTTAATGGGATCAG
>CAINAY010000198.1 GCA_903846425.1 uncultured Noviherbaspirillum sp. | reverse complement strand
TTGCTAACAATGTCTGCTCAGCGGTGGAGTATTTCCGCAAGCTCGGCGGCAATGTGGGCGTAGCAGGAATGGTTATCAATAAAGATGACGGCACGGGTGAAGCGCAAGCGTTTGCTCAGCACGCCGGCATCCCTGTGTTGTCAGCGATTCCTGCCAACGAAGATATTCGTCGTAAGAGTGCAAGTTACGAAATCATCGGTCGCCCTGAAAGCCAGTGGGGCGAGTTGTTCGCAAACTTGGCGCAAAACGTCGCTGATGCACCGCCCGTGCGTCCTAAGCCAATGTCGCAAGATGCGCTGCTCGGATTGTTTTCCGCCGATACAGTCGGTCGCGATGTCGTACTCGAGCCAGCGACTATTGCCGATATGGTCGGCAAGTCTGAAGTCATCAAACAAACGCTCGAAGTTGTTTACGACGAGGTTTAAGTCATGACTCACCCGGTTATTCCTATCGTAGCTAATCCGGATGCCTTAAAAGGCGACGGTGTCGGCTGCCATTCAGGCAAAGATCAGTTAACTGCTGCAGCCCGCGCGGCCGGCAAAAGTGAAACGTTGGATCAATACGCAAAGGATTATCCAAAGGGCCCGCATGATCAACCGCAGAGTATGTGCCCTGCGTTTGGATCGTTACGAGTTGGCTTACGCATGAAGCGCACCGCCACCATTCTTTCTGGTTCAGCGTGCTGCGTATATGGTTTGACATTCACCTCGCATTTTTACGGTGCACGTCGCAGTGTCGGTTATGTACCGTTTGATTCGGAATCTTTAGTCACTGGTAAGTTGTTTGAAGATATACGCGATGCCGTACATGCTGAAGCTGATCCAGCGCGCTATGACGCCATAGTCATTATCAATTTGTGTGTGCCAACAGCGAGTGGTGTTCCACTACAAATTCTTCCTAAAGAAATTAATGGCGTGCGTGTAATCGGCATTGATGTGCCGGGCTTTGGTGTGCCTACGCATGCAGAAGCGAAAGACGTACTCGCTGGTGCGATGCTGCGTTACGCACGCAATGAAATTGGTGCGGGTCCGGTTGCGGCACCTGCGAATCGAATCACAGACAAACCGACCGTCACATTACTCGGTGAGATGTTTCCAGCCGATCCGATGATCATCGGCATGATGTTGGGCTTGATGGGGTTAGCAGCAGGACCCGTTGTGCCTACGCGTGAATGGCGTGAGTTGTACACGGCGCTCGATTGCGCTGCAGTAGCAGCGATCCATCCTTTTTATACCGCTAGCTTGCGAGAATTTGATGCTGCTGGTCGTGTCGCTGTGGGTTCTGCTCCGGTGGGTCATGATGGTACTGAAGCGTGGCTGCAGGCCATTGGTAATGCATGCAATGTCGAGCAAGCACTGATTGATGCAGCAAAAAACAAAATGCTGCCTGCGATTAAAGGTGCGTTAAGTGCGATGCCGATAAAAGGTCGCATTACCTTGTCGGGTTACGAAGGATCGGAATTATTAGTCGCGCGCTTGTTGGTAGAAAGCGGTGCTGATCTGCGTTACGTCGGCACAGCGTGTCCGAAAACACCGTATAGCGATGCCGATCGTGAATGGCTAGAGTCGCGTGGCGTGCATGTGCAATACCGCGCATCGCTAGAACAAGACATTGCAGCGGTTAATGAATTCAAACCCAATCTCGCGATTGGTACTACTCCTGTTGTGCAAGCGGCGAAAGAACTCTCGATTCCATCGCTGTATTTCACTAATTTGATTTCAGCGCGTCCTTTAATGGGACCAGCTGGCGCTGGATCGTTGGCAACGGTGATCAATGCAGCGATCTCGAATAAGCCACGCATGGATACGATGAAAGAATTCTTCGGTAATACCGGTGAAGGTGATCGTGCTGGTGTGTGGGAAGGTGTGCCGGTTGATCGCCCTGAGTTCCGTGCTGAGACGCGTCGTCGTATGGAAAAAGCGGCGAAGAAGCGTAAAGCGGAGGAGATGATATGAAGGTCATCGATCACGATCGCGCAGGCGGCTACTGGGGTGCGGTGTATGTCTTCACCGCCATCAAGGGCATGCAGGTCATTATCGATGGCCCGGTAGGTTGCGAAAATCTTCCAGTGACCTCGGTGTTGCATTACACCGATGCGTTACCTCCGCATGAGTTGCCGATTGTGGTGACCGGTTTAGCGGAAGAACAATTAGGTCGTGAAGGTACAGAAGGTTCGATGAAACGTGCGCATGGCACGCTCGATCCGGATTTGCCTGCTGTCGTTGTGACCGGTTCGATTGCAGAAATGATTGGTGGTGGTGTCACTCCCGAAGGCACCAATATTTTACGTTTCTTGCCGCGCACGATTGATGAAGACCAATGGCAATGCGCGAATCGCGCCATGCTGTGGTTATGGAGTGAATATGGCATGCGCCACGTGCCAGAACGCAAACCATTTGCAGAACGTCCTGCCGGTGAAAAACCACGTGTAAACATTATTGGCCCTTGTTATGGCACTTTCAACATGCCTAGCGACTTGGCTGAGATTCGTCGTTTAGTTCAAGGCATTGGCGCTGAAGTGAATATGGTGTTCCCACTCGGTAGTCACGTAGCAGATGTGGCGCGACTGGTTGAGGCGGATGTAAATATTTGCATGTATCGCGAGTTTGGTCGCATGTTATGCGAAGCACTTGAGCGTCCATATCTGCAAGCGCCGATCGGCTTGCATAGCACGACAAAATTTTTGCGCAAGTTGGGCGAGTTGTTAAATCTCGATCCCGAGCCATTCATTGAG
>CAINAY010000197.1 GCA_903846425.1 uncultured Noviherbaspirillum sp. | reverse complement strand
ATGTTGAACTCGGCGAATCTGTCATTCGCACTGTGTCCGTTGTTGACCGACGGTGCCATCGAAGCGTTGATGACAGCAGGCACCGATGCACAAAAAGACTTGTACCTAGAAAAACTGATTTCGGGCCAATGGACCGGTACGATGAATTTGACCGAGCCGCAGGCGGGTTCTGATTTGTCATTAGTGCGTTCACGTGCAGTGCCGGAAGCGGATGGCACGTACAAAATTTTTGGCACCAAAATTTATATTACGTACGGCGAACATGATATGGCTGAGAACATCATCCATCTCGTGCTGGCACGCACGCCAGACGCACCAGAAGGTGTGAAAGGTATTTCACTGTTCATCGTGCCTAAATTTCTCGTCAAAGCGGATGGTAGTCTGGGCGATAGAAATGATGTGCATTGCGTATCGATCGAACACAAGCTGGGTATCAAAGCCAGCCCCACCGCTGTTTTGCAATATGGTGATCACGGTGGTGCAATCGGTTATCTAGTGGGACAAGAAAATCGCGGCTTAGAGTACATGTTCATCATGATGAACGCTGCGCGTTTTGCGGTGGGCATGCAAGGTATCTCGGTGGCCGAGCGCGCGTATCAAAAAGCAGTCGGCTATGCGCGTGATCGTGTTCAATCGCGCGACCTCGCGGGTTCTGCTGGCCCGGTAGCGATCATTCATCACCCCGATGTAAAACGCATGCTGATGTCTATGCGCGCACAAACGGAAGCAGCGCGGGCATTGTCGTATGTGACGGCTGCTGCTTTCGATGCTGCGCATCACCATGCTGATGAGGCGACGCGTAAAGTGAATAACGCGTTCTATGATTTTATGGTGCCTATCGTCAAAGGTTGGTCGACGGAGATGTCGATTGATGTTGCATCGACTGGTGTGCAAGTGCACGGTGGTATGGGCTTTATCGAAGAAACGGGCGCCGCGCAGCACTATCGCGATGCACGTATCTTGACGATTTACGAAGGTACGACGGCGATTCAGGCGAATGATTTGGTAGGTCGTAAAACCCTGCGTGATGGTGGTGAACTGGCAAAAAATTTACTCGGTCAAGTTACAGCAACTGCTGCTGAATTAATTAGTTCAGGCAATGCCGAGCTGATAGCGATTGGTCAACGCTTAGCTGCGGCGAGTTCTGATCTGAAGAGTATTGTTGAATTTATTGCGGCTAACGGTAAGTCCGACATCAAAGCCGCCTTTGCAGGTAGCGTGCCCTATTTGAAAATTGCAGGCATCGTGTTTGGTGGTTGGCAGATGGCACGTGCCGCGAAGATCGCGACTGCGAAATTAGCTGAAGGTGGTGGTGATGCGTCTTTTTATAAAGCCAAGATCGCTACTGCGCGCTTTTTTGCCGATCATTACCTGAGTACTTCTTCGGCTGCACGAATTTCGGTGGTTGAAGGTAGTGCGGGTGTGTTGGCGCTCGCTGACGAGCAGTTTTGATGTTGGTGAGTGCGGTGTTGGTTTAACTTGTAGCTTATCCGTAAGCGCCGCCTGTCAGTACTAGATCGAAGGCGCGCGCGATAACGGTGAGTAGCAGCGTCGCTCCGTAAAAAAGATTCAACACCATCATCGCTGGAATGGGCCAGCGACTGTCTGTTTTGATGTCTGATTCAGCGTTGTACTTCTCATCCCATTTTTCATCCGGCGTCAGGCCAATCACAAAAGTCCCCAGGCTAGCTACTAGAAACGAGAGCACAGCCGGTGCGGCATAGGCCAGCAGAGGCCAATCGGGATGCAGAGCGAATAAAAGACCCGAGGTCGGTAAGCTCACCGCATGCAGCCAACCCCAGGGGTCTTTCATGCCATTTAGATAAAATCGGTGCAAACCTGCGCCACCCAAAACGAGTGCGAGTACGGTTGCTAAGGCCTTACTTTTAAACGTTGAATTCATGTGTTTTTGCTTCGAGATGAGGGTGCGACCTAAGATTATTGCTAAATTTAAAATTCACTAGCGATGCTTGGACTTGCGTTGGCGGCAGTGTGCACTGTCCCGTCAGTGATGGCAAATTGGCTGACTCGGCACCTGAAATCCCTTGAAACTTGCCTGCATAGGGTGAAAATCCACAATAAATCAGCGACTTCCCGCATTTTGGCTTGTCCCATCAGGGTGAAAAACGCTATAATCGCGGTCTTTTTTCGTGTCCGTATTTCCCCCTTTTTGGTAGAGAAAATTATGGTTGTTATTCGTTTATCCCGTGGTGGTGCAAAGAAGCGCCCTTTTTACAATATCGTCGCTACTGATTCGCGCAACCGCCGCGATGGCCGCTTTATTGAGCGTATCGGTTATTACAACCCAGTCGCTTCTGGCGCTGCTCAGCCTTTCAGCATCGATCAGCAGCGTTTGACTCACTGGCAAAGCGTTGGTGCGCAATTGTCGCCAACCGTCCAGCGCTTGATCAAAACCGTCGGCAAGCAAGCTGCCTGATTTGACGATGTCGGGTGCTCCGGGAATCCCGGTTCCCGATGATCTGATTTTGGTGGCCCATGTAACGGGTGCCTATGGTCTGGCAGGTTGGGTCAAGTTGAAGCCTTATTCGGATGATGCGGGTGCACTGGTGCACGCAAAAACCTGGTGGCTAGACAAACCTGAACTACGTGATGTGGATGTACTTCTGGTGCGATCACAAGGCGAAGATCTGGTAGCGCAGTTGATGGGCGTTGCAGACAGAAATTCAGCTGAGGCGCTCAAGGGCGCAACAGTGCAAGTGAGACGGGCGCATTTCCCGCCGCTTGATGATGGAGAGTTTTACTGGATCGATCTGATCGGCCATGCGGTTGAAAATCTCCGAGGAGAATCGCTCGGTGAAGTCACCGGCCTGATGGATAACGGCGCGCATCCGATATTGAAAGTCGCGCTGCCGGGTGCGGAAAAGACCCTCGAACTATTAATCCCCTTTGTGGATCAGTTCGTTACTTCAGTCGATTCAGCAGCAAAAAGAATACAGGTGGATTGGGAGCGCGATTACTAGCTCTCGGTTCTGGGGGGTGGGCATGCAGTTTGATGTGATTTCGCTCTTTCCTGAAATGTTTTCGGCACTGACGTCATCGGGTATTACTCGACGAGCGTTTGAGCAAAAACGATGTGAGCTGTCTTTGTGGAATCCGCGAGATTTCACTAGTGATAATCATCGTACTGTGGATGATAGGCCGTATGGTGGTGGTCCTGGAATGGTGATGATGGCCGCTCCGCTGGAATCAGCCATTACAGCGGCAAATCAGCGGCAGCTAGCGTTGGGTTTGCCTAAGCCTAGAGTGATTTATATGTCGCCTCAGGGTGTGCCACTCACTCATTCACGGGTTATGGCGCTGACAGAAGCAAAAGGATTAGTGGTTTTGTGTGGTCGCTACGAAGCAGTAGATCAGCGTTTGATCGATCGTTGCGTCGATGAAGAAATCAGCTTAGGCGATTTCGTTTTGTCCGGTGGTGAGTTGCCGGCCATGGCATTGATGGATGCAGTGATCAGGCAGTTGCCAGGTGTGTTGCATGACGATGCATCGGCAGTGGAAGACAGTTTTGTGAATGGTCTTCTCGATTGCCCACACTACACGCGACCAGAGATATATGAAGATACTAGTGTGCCGGCAGTATTGTTAGGCGGGCATCACGCAGAAATAGAAAAATGGCGGCGTGAGCAAATGCTTGATGCCACCCAGCGCAAGCGCCCTGATTTACTCGCTAAGGCGCGCGCAGCAGGATTGCTGACCAAGGCTGATGAAGCCTTTCTTAAGCAGAGCAGTAAGTAGTCTGTAGTCAGTAGTAATTTGATTGTAGTTCGTCGAGGGGCAGTTAAGCTTTTTAAATGCTGCCCTGTTATGTGTAATTCATCCTCTACCGGGCATAGTCGTTATCAGCGCCGGCATGATGCAAAGGAGCAAACCATGGATCTGATCCAACAACTAGAGCAAGAAGAAATTACCCGTCTGGGTAAAAACATCCCTGAATTCGCACCTGGCGATACCGTTATCGTTAACGTGAACGTGGTTGAAGGTAACCGCAAACGAGTACAGGCGTATGAAGGTGTCGTGATATCCCGTCGTAATCGTGGTTTGAATTCGAACTTCATCGTTCGTAAAATCTCGTCAGGCGAAGGTGTAGAGCGTACTTTTCAATTGTATTCACCACTGATCGCTTCAATCGAAGTAAAACGTCGCGGTGATGTTCGTCGTGCCAAGTTGTACTACCTGCGTGAACGTTCAGGTAAATCGGCGCGTATTCGCGAAAAATTGCCTAGCCGTCGTACAGCTGATTCCGCAGCGGAGTAAGCACTCGAGTTACGGCAAACTGAAAAGGGCACCGAGCGTGCCCTTTTTCTTTTTTGAATGCTGATGAAAAATCCGTTTGATCCTACCGCAGCACCGATTGATTCTTTGGCTTCTGAGCAGGCCTTAGCATTGGATCGCCTACATCCCGAGTGGCTGCGTCAACGTTTTCGCCAACCTGCCGAGTGGACGCCGGAATTTACCGATGAACATGTGTTGCGTGATATTCAGCGCGTGCCGGTACCTGCGTCGGTGTTGGTGCCGCTGGTGGTGCGTGAAAATCATATTTCTTTGTTGCTTACCCAGCGCACTGCACACTTGCATGATCATGCAGGTCAGATCAGTTTTCCAGGTGGGCGGGTTGACCCTGAAGATGTGGATGCGGTCGCCACGGCCTTGCGTGAAACGGAGGAAGAGATTGGTCTTTCTCGTCGTCATATCGAAGTGATCGGTTCATTGCCTGATTACTTCACGGGTACCGGTTTTCAAGTCACACCCGTGGTCGGCTTAGTTCATCCGCCTTTTGATTTAGCCGCTGATGAATTCGAAGTCGCCGAGATCTTTGAAGTGCCGCTACATTTTTTGATGGATGGCGCTAACCACCAACGCCGCAGCGCTGAATTTCCTGGCAAGCCGGGCCGTCGGACTTTCTATGCGATGCCTTTTCAGCATTATTTTATCTGGGGCGCCACTGCCGCCATGCTGCGTAATCTTTATCATTTTGTGCGCGCTTGAGCCGAGTATGCATTACTCTTCATTTAGCTTATGATTTACTGAAATTCTAGCGCCTCTCATGACTCTGTTTTCCATACTCTTCGTTTTACTGATTGAACAGTTCCGCCCTCTGCGTGCGGACAATCCCATCTATGCCGCTATCCGCGTATTCGCAGCTCGCATAGAGCATAGTTTTAATGCGGGTCGCCCCGAGCATGGACGTATGGCTTGGTTAGTCATGATCTCAGTGCTAGTAGTGCCAACCTTATTGATTTACTGGTTGCTTGCCTTGGTAGGACCGTTGGCGCAGTTCGTATGGAGTGTATTGATTGTTTATTTGACGATGGGCTTTCGTCATTACAGTCATTACTTCACAGCGATTCAAGTGGCGCTGAATAATGGCGAGCTGTCAGAGGCACGTGATCTTCTGGCTGAATGGACTGGCCAAGATGTGCGCGATCTCGATAGTCACGATATTGCCCGCTTATCAGTAGAGAATGCACTGATCACTACCCACCGACATGTGTTTGGTGTTTTTTTATGGTTGCTGCTGCCGATTGGACCTGCAGGCGCTGTCATTTACCGTCTGGCCGAATACTTGGCGCGTGCATGGACTGAGCCTGAACATCTGCGTCAAGAATCCTTTGGCACATTCGCTAAAACTGCGTTCGACTGGATAGATTGGCTCCCGGCACGTTTAACTGCTGTGGCTTTTGCCATCGTCGGTAATTTCGAAGACGCTATTTATGCCTGGCGGAATTTTGCTCATCGCTGGGCTAGTCATACCACCGGTATTATTTTGTCGGCGGGTGGTGGTGCAATGGGAGTGCGTCTGGGAACGCCTGCTGAATATGCGCCTGCAGTGCCTGAAGTCGATATCACGCGTTACGAATCCTCTAGCCCGGAACTCGAGATATTGCCAGGCGAAGAACCATCGGCGCGTTCATTACAAAGTACCGTAGGCTTGATTTGGCGCGCGCTTCTTCTTTGGATTTTGTTGCTAGTGCTAGTCTCAGTTGCCAACTGGCTTGGCTGAAAATGTTTTAGAGGGCTGATAGCCATAGAACAGTTTGAGAATTGAGGTGCTTGTCATTCTTGCGCAGCAAAAAATAGTAGGTACAGCTTTGTTTCCCTTCTCATATTCGGTAAGATAGCGGTAAATGGTGTGCTGCAACAAAACACTACCTAACCCTTATCGTTTGAAAGCCTGCCCGCCGCATGGCCGACCAGAGTTCAGAATCTTCCAGCGAAGCGACCGACTTCATCATCCAGGGTTTAACCAGCAAAGGTAAACCCTTTCGACCCAGTGATTGGGCTGATCGTTTGTGTGGAATCATGGCGCGTTTTAATCCCGACGCTGGCAATGGTTACGATCTTCATCTGCAGTACTCTCCCTATGTACAACCAGCACTGATTGAGGGCGTGCGCTCGGTCTTGGTTGACGCGAAGTTGTACGCGCTTGAACCTATGGCGTATCACTTTATGCGCAGCTTCGCTAAAGACAATGATTTAACTATCATCGAAGCGTGTCTGCTACCTAACAAGCACTGATTAAATAAAAACCAGACGATAGACGAGTAATTTGTCGGAGCTAATTCTTAGCTTCACTTGGTCCCGTGCTGCACTGCTGCGCTGGTTCGCCGCAAATTCGCAATAAGTCAGTACTTATCTAATCCATTTCTGAAAAAATTTCCCTCATT
>CAINAY010000196.1 GCA_903846425.1 uncultured Noviherbaspirillum sp. | reverse complement strand
GTGATTTCGGACATGGCACCCAATATGTCGGGGATTGCGGACACGGATGCGGCTCGGGTAGAAGATTTGGTCGATTTAGCAATAGATTTTGCGCGTCAGCACTTGAAACCGTCTGGGTCGCTGCTCGTCAAATGCTTTAATGCCAGTGGTTACACGCAAATTGTTGAGAAGTTCCGCGATCAATTTAAGACGGTCGGCTCCAAAAAACCTAAGGCTAGCCGGGATAAATCATCCGAAATCTTCCTATTAGGGAAGGGCTTACGCCACCCCGCCTGATCCTGTTATACCGGCTAAATCGGGCGCGCGATGGGCTTTCTGCGCCGGCGAGCTTTTGGCCCGGACCCGAGCGGCTCTTCAACCCTTGAAAAATCAGGGGTTTAGCCCCATATCCTTACTGGCAAGGGTTGGGTATTGCGAGTAGAATTTACTAAGTGCTAGACCGCAACTGCCGGTCCGCAATAAGGAGTCTTCGTGAATAATATGTTTTCAAAAGCTGCTATCTGGGTTGTCATTGCCTTGGTGCTATTTACCGTCTTCAAACAGTTCGATGAACGTGGTTTGGCTGGTGGCGCAACGCCCATTCCTTACTCCGATTTCCTTGATGAAGTGAAATCGCAGCGCATTCGTGAAGCAACGATTGAGGACCGCACGATCATCGCCATCACCAACGATGGCAAAAAAATCAAAGCGACGACAACCAATCTTGATCGTGGCTTGATTGGTGACTTGGTAAACAACGGCGTGAAGTTCGACGTTAAGCAACCTGAGCCGCCTTCATTCCTTTCGCAGATATTTATTTCGTGGTTCCCGATGCTGCTATTGATTGGCGTGTGGGTTTTCTTCATGCGTCAAATGCAGGGCGGCGGTAAAGGCGGTGCGTTCTCGTTTGGTAAATCCAAAGCGCGCATGCTCGACGAACATCAAAACGCTGTCACCTTCGCTGATGTGGCAGGTTGCGACGAAGCGAAAGAAGAAGTCTCTGAGTTGGTCGATTTTTTGCGCGACCCAACCAAATTTCAAAAGTTAGGTGGTCGTATCCCGCGTGGTGTGCTGATGGTGGGCCCACCGGGTACCGGTAAAACTTTGTTAGCGCGAGCTATTGCTGGCGAAGCCAAGGTTCCTTTCTTTACTATTTCCGGTTCCGATTTCGTAGAGATGTTTGTGGGTGTGGGCGCATCGCGTGTGCGCGATATGTTTGAGAATGCAAAAAAACATTCACCTTGCATCATCTTTATCGATGAGATTGATGCGGTGGGTCGTCACCGTGGTGCCGGTATGGGCGGTGGTAACGACGAGCGTGAACAAACACTCAATCAGTTGCTAGTTGAGATGGATGGATTTGAAGCGAATGCGGGTGTGATCGTTATTGCAGCGACCAACCGTTCAGACGTGCTTGATAAAGCGCTACTGCGTCCAGGTCGTTTCGACAGACAAGTGGTTGTGGGTCTTCCAGATATTCGCGGTCGTGAGCAGATCTTGATGGTTCACATGCGCAAGGTACCTATTGCTCCTGACGTGAGAGCAGATGTTCTGGCACGTGGTACCCCGGGCTTCTCTGGTGCCGATCTCGCTAATCTGGTGAACGAATCAGCGTTGTTTGCTGCACGTCGCAATAAGCGTTTAGTCGAGATGCAGGACTTTGAAGACGCAAAAGACAAGATCGTCATGGGGCCTGAGCGTAAGTCGGCCGTCATGCGCGAAGAAGAACGTCGCAATACCGCCTTTCATGAATCAGGTCATGCTGTCGTAGCTAAGCTCTTGCCTAAGGCTGACCCCGTTCATAAAGTGACCATCATGCCGCGTGGTATGGCATTAGGTTTGACTTGGCAGTTGCCTGAGCACGATCGCGTCAATATGTACAAAGACAAAATGCTAGAAGACATAGCGATTTTGTTTGGCGGTCGAATTGCTGAAGAAATTTTTATGAATCAAATGTCGACCGGCGCATCGAATGACTTTGAGCGTGCTACCAAGCTTGCTCGTGCGATGGTGACTCGCTTTGGTATGTCGGAGTCATTGGGTACCATGGTCTATGAAGATTCTGATCAAGATTCGTATTTTGGACGCATGTCATCCAAAACCGTATCCGAAGCGACGCAGCAAAAAGTGGACATGGAGATTCGTAACATCTTGGATCAGCAATATGCCATGTCGCGCAGTTTGTTAGAGCGAAATCGCGACAAAGTTGAGGCGATGGCCAAAGCCTTGCTCGAATGGGAAACCATCGATGCTGATCAAATTAACGACATCATGGCTGGCAGCGAACCACGTCCTCCGAAAGTGGCACCCACACCGCGCCCGAGTGATCCACCAGGCGGTGGTGTTGCGCCAGCGACTGCTCCGGCCTGATGGTCGTCTGTAAACCATAAGCTAACTAACGGGGTGACGAGAAATCTTCACCCCGTTTGCTTGTCAATTTCCTGGTTTCTCTGTGACTGATTTCCCTGATACGTATTTGCAGTGTGGTCGTTATCGACTGAAAATTAGTGGGCCGTCATTTCGTCCGTTGGTTATGGGCGTCTTGAACGTCACACCCGATTCTTTTTCTGATGGCGCACGCTTTAGCTCACTTGATGCAGCCATCACTCAAGCGGAACTCATGATCGAATCAGGAGTAGACATTATTGATATTGGTGGCGAGTCGACTCGACCCGGTTCGCCCCCATTATCTATCGAAGAAGAATTACGTCGAGTGATGCCAGTACTGTATGCACTGCGTGATTGCGGAAAACCGATCTCGGTTGATACGCGTCGACCCGAAGTGATGCATGAAGCGATGATCGCTGGTGTCGATATGATTAATGACATCACTGGCTTTCGTGATGAAGACAGCTTAAGCCTGCTCAGGGATAGCGACTGCGCTTTATGTATTATGCACATGCAGGGCACTCCGCAAACCATGCAGCATGATCCTAGTTACGACGATGTGGTGCGTGAGGTGAGTGAGTTTCTCTTACAGAGGGCGGATGCTGCTGCTAGCGAAGGTATAGACCGCCGTCGCTTGTGCATCGATCCTGGATTTGGTTTTGGTAAAACACTGGAGCACAACCTAAAGTTGTTAGCCAATGTAGGGCGCATTCAGCATCAGCTAAGCTTGCCACTTCTTGTCGGGCTTTCACGCAAGAGCATGATAGGTAAGCTGACTGATAAACCTGTAGAGCAACGCATGGCTGGCAGTATTGCGGCGGCGTTGTATGCGATATCACAGGGTGCGCGTATCGTACGTGTGCATGATGTCGCTGAAACAGTTGACGCGATCAGTGTTTGGCAAGCAGTAAAAAATGCGGAAGCTAAAATAAACCCAATCGATTACTGATAAAAATCGGCAAGACATAATAAGACACGATAAGACACAACTAAAAAATACAGGACACCATGGCAAGAAAATATTTTGGTACAGACGGCATCCGCGGCAGCGTGGGCACTGCACCGATTACGCCTGATTTTGTGATGCACTTAGGCCATGCCGCAGGCAAAGTATTAGCGCGATCAGAGAACGCAGTGACTGGTCGCCCCACCGTTTTGATTGGCAAAGACACGCGTATTTCAGGTTACATGTTAGAGGCCGCTCTAGAAGCGGGTTTTACCGCAGCAGGCGTTGACGTTTTACTCGCAGGCCCGATACCGACACCGGCTGTTGCTTACCTGACTCGCGCATTGCGTCTATCCGCAGGTGTGGTTTTATCCGCCTCACATAATCCATATCAAGATAACGGCATCAAGTTTTTTTCTGCGCAAGGTAATAAGCTACCGGATGCGGTTGAAGAAGCGATTGAGGCAGCACTTGAAACGCCCATGCTCTGCGTTACTTCAGAGAAGTTAGGCCGTGCTAAGCGACTAGATGATGCGCGTGGTCGATATATTGAATTTTGCAAAAGCACCTTCCCCAATGAGCTTGATCTGCGTGGAATGAAATTGGTGGTGGACTGCGCTCACGGAGCGGCGTATCACATCGCCCCAGATGTATTTCATGAATTAGGTGCTGAAGTCGTAGCCATTGGTAATCAGCCTAACGGTTTTAATATTAATGAGCGTTGTGGTGCTACGGCACCGCAGGCGTTGTCTGAAGCCGTGCGTACTCATAGCGCTGATCTGGGCATTGCTCTTGATGGCGATGCCGATCGTTTGATCATGGTTGATAGTAGTGGTCGAGTGTTTAATGGCGATGAGCTGCTGTATGTGATGGTGAAAGATCGGTTAGCTAACGGTGGTGTCGAAGGTGCCGTGGGAACCTTGATGACCAACATGGCCGTTGAATCAGCGTTTAAATCCATGGGTGTGGGTTTTGCTCGCGCTAAAGTGGGAGACCGCTACGTGCTTGAGTTGTTGCAAGAGCGTGGCTGGCAAATCGGTGGCGAAGGTTCCGGACATTTACTTTTTCTTGATAAGCACACCACAGGTGACGGCATCATCTCAGCTTTGCAGGTGTTAGCTGCGCTCAGACACAGCGGACAAACCCTCTCCGGTGTTACTAGCGATATGCAGCTCTGGCCGCAGACACTGCTCAATGTGAAAATTGCGCCAAGCTTTGACTGGAAAACCAGCAAATCGTTGATGGCTGAAAAAGAGCGTGTCGAGGCAGAATTAGGCGAGGCAGGGCGAGTACTAATCCGCCCCTCAGGTACCGAGCCACTGCTAAGAGTCATGGTGGAAGCGCGCGAGGCATCCCTTGCCAAGTCGCTGGCCGAGCGGCTCGCTGCCTGTATTGCCAGCTAAACGCCTTTTTAGCTAACGCAATTGGCAACATAGTGGCAAGGTACCCGCAGGCTAAGGTATAATTACGTTCTCGGAGTGTGGCGCAGCCCGGTAGCGCACCTGCTTTGGGAGCAGGGGGTCCAAGGTTCGAATCCTTGTACTCCGACCAGTCTAAAAAAACGGGTTGTCATTGACAGCCCGTTTTTTCATTTGTGGAAACGCTCCTGTTTCCGCGTGCACTGCCCATAGCTCAGCTGGATAGAGCAACGCCCTTCTAAGGCGTAGGTCGCACGTTCGAATCGTGCTGGGCAGGCCAAATTCTCCAATAAAATCAACCCTGTGCAAGGCCCTAGCTGGCCAAATAGCTTTTTACACAGTTCTTACACAGTTTTGTTGGTAGGCTGTACAATATGGGTTAGTTTATTTGCTTCTAAAACTAATGCCTAAAAAAGCTCAAACTACCGTTGTTATGCGCGAAAAACAGCTCTACTTAGTGGGTAGAGAAGGCACGGCCAATTGGCAAATCCATTACAAGGTTCAATCCCTAAACAAGTGGCTGCGTAAAAGTGCAGGCACCAAAGATCTTGCAACACCCAAAATAGTTGCTGAAGACTTTGCAGCCGATACAAGGGCAGCAGAGCGTAGAGGCTACCCAGTTGTAAGCAAAAAATTCAAAGTAGTGGCTGAAGTAGTCAGCGCAAAATTCAAAGAACAAATCAAGCACGGTACCGGTAAAAAGAAGTATGC
>CAINAY010000195.1 GCA_903846425.1 uncultured Noviherbaspirillum sp. | reverse complement strand
TGGTAGAGATTACTGCAAACTTCTCGAGCGAATCGCGTTTGAGCTGTTCTAACTGCTCAGCTGAAAAGCCAGCTGCGCCGCCGTTAGAGTTATCTTCTTCTTCGCCCTCTTCGCCTTCTTCGTCTTCTTCATCCTCGTCTTCTTCATCGGCCGCGGCTGATTTGATGACAGGTGTAGGAATAGGCTCATCAACGGCATTCGGGTCGACTAAACCATCAACCACTTCATCGATCTTGGCTTCGTCTTTCGAAATACGATCTGCCATGGCGAGGATTTCAGAAATCGTCATCGGGCACGCAGAGATCGCCTGAATCATATCTTTGAGGCCGCCTTCGATACGCTTGGCGATTTCGATCTCACCTTCGCGCGTCAACAACTCGACGGTACCCATCTCACGCATGTACATACGAACCGGATCGGTCGTACGGCCAAAATCAGAATCGACGGTTTGCAGCGCTGCTTCTGCGGCGGCATCGGCGTCATCATCGTTAGCGACGGTTGCTACGTTATCTGACAGCAGCAAGGCCTCTGCATCCGGCGCCTGCTCGTAGACTGCAATACCCATGTCATTGAAGGTACCGATAATGCCTTCGATGGCTTCCGGATCAACAATGTTTTCTGGGAGGTGATCGTTAATTTCTGAGTGCGTCAAAAAGCCACGATCTTTACCGAGCTTGATCAGTGTTTTAAGTTTTTGACGACGACGCTCGAGCTCTTCTTCAGTAGCCTCGGAATCAGCTGCAAACGCATCTTTAAGAAATTGTTTTTCTTTGGCCTTGCGATCCTTAGCGCGCGCTTTGTCTGCAGCTTTGAGTTCTGCGCGCTCAACTGCATTGAGTGCTGCGACTTCTTCGTTCTCTGGCTGAAAATCACGCGGCTTACGACCACGACGACCAGGTACCTTGATACCCGGCAGGATGTAGCCCGAGGTATCGATTTCGGCCAATGCAGCGGCGTCGGTCGTTTGTTTGACCGACATGATTTTTTGATCGGACGGGGTCGCCGTCTTGGCGACTGCAGCGGGCTTGACGACTTCTGCTGGCTTTTTTGCTACAACTTTTACATCGGGTTTCTTGGATGTCACGGACACTTTCTTTGCAGGTACTTTCGGCGTGACGGCCGGTTTGGCAGTTGCCTTACCAGCCGACTTCACCGCGGTTTTGCTGGCGGCGACAGTGGCCTTCAAAGGCTTCTTAGGCGCCGGCTTGACAATTGACTTGCCGGCTTTTGAGACAACTTTGCTGGTCGGTTTGTTCGCTGTTTTTTTAACTGCAGCCGGTTTTGATTTGACGGCCGGCTTAGCTGCAGTCTTAGTGACTGTTTTTTTTGCCGGGGCCTTGGCTGCTTTTTTCACAGCAGGTTTCGCTGGAGTCTTGGCACTTTTTGCCTTAGCTCGAGACGATGTAGGTTTAGCGGCCTTAGATTTGGTCACAGTATTTTTAACGGGTTTTTTGTTCGTCGCCATGGGTTCATCCACCAAATGGAATTGCCGATGCTGCAAAAGGAACTGGAGCACGGGCCGAGCTGACTCGTCAGCTTTGTTGCAGGCCGGTCATTTGCCGGGCTAATCTGCGTGGTCGGGGCCGTCTGTCCAGCAGGATCAATAAAACGTTTAGGGCTTCAAGAAGCGCCTCAGAAAATGTCGATGGAAATAACGCAATATGCTACCAGCGGCACTTTCGGAGACGTCCTAAGCCGTCGATTCAAAAGCTTTTGAGTATATCACAAGCAAGCCTATTCTCTTTCTGATAAGACTTGATTCAACCACAAGATCGAACATACTGAAAATGTCGAAATACTAATGCTTGTCAACCTATTTCCTGCACAATCGTAGGCCATGCCAAAAAACAAAATCAGTCGATTGCATTATCTTTGTCGGCAGCAGCCCGCAGTTTCTCAAGCTCCAAAGATATTTCACGATAACGAGCGCGCTGCTCTTCACTCGCCAAACCGCCGGCCGCCAAATGATCTTGCTCGGACTTGAGCAATCTGATCGTGGTCTGACGCACCGCGCCAGCAAGTTCACGCTTAGCTAATTCGAGATCCGAGACTGGCTCAGCAGCAATTTCGCCCATCATTCCATCGAGATCAGCACCCTGCTCACGCAAAGCTTCTGACAAGGCCGCAAAATTCGAATTGGCTGATATCGATCGAGCCGCATCCACCACCATTTTTAGCATGGCACCGGAATCAGGTGAGGCATGACTAATCATCTCTAGCTCACGATTACCCAACGAACTTGCTAGCGAAGGATGACTCAGCAGCAATCGCAACACCTGCCGCTCTAGCTCAACCGGAGGCTTGCGACGAATAGCCGGTGCTGGCGCACGCTTAGTAGACACCCGCGTTTCTAGCTCAAACAACGATTCGATTTCTTGCACACTACTTTCAGTAATCTGCGCCAGTTGCCGTAACAACTGCAGACGCAATGCCGAAGCTGGCATGGTTTGCAACAATGGCTTGGCATCAAATTGCGCACGCGCACGGCCTTCGGCCGTCGATAAATCTTTACCCTCAGTGACTTCACTCACGAGAAACTGCGACAAGGGTACCGACTCTAAAACTAACTTCTCAAATGCCTGATTGCCATGTTCACGAATATAACTATCAGGGTCATGTTCTTTGGGTAGAAATAAAAATTTTAATGTACGGCTATCTGACGCATGCTGCAGACACGCTTCCAATGCACGGCGTGCGGCGCGGCGCCCGGCTGCATCGCCATCAAAACTAAAAATAACCTGATCGGTTTGCCGTAATAATTTCTGCACATGGATCGGTGTGCATGCTGTACCCAAGGTAGCAACCGCTTGCTCAAAACCAAATTGCGCTAGCGCGACCACATCCATATAACCTTCGGTGACGAGCACATATCCCTTGTCACGAATGGCTTGTCGGGCTTCAAACAAGCCATACAGCTCGCTGCCTTTTTGAAACAGCGGAGTCTCAGGTGAGTTCAAATATTTTGGTTCACCGGCACCCATAACTCGCCCACCAAAACCAATCACCTGACCTTTGGTATTTCGAATCGGGAACATGATCCGATCGCGAAATCGATCGTAACGCTTACGCTGTCCGCCATCTTCTTCACTTCTATCAATCACCAGACCCGATTCAACCAGCACCGGATCGTCGTAATCTGTAAATACCTGACGCAAACTATCCCAGCCTTCGGGGGAATAACCTATCCAAAATTTAGCGGCAATCTCACCACTCAAACCACGACCTTTGAGGTAATCAATCGCACCTCGCGCACCACGCAATTGTTGTCGATAGAAATTACATGACAAGGTCATGGCATCAGAGAGTGCGAGTGTTTTTGCTTGTAGCTGTGCACGCTGCGCAGGTGGCAGTTTGTCTTCTTGCTCGGGCACGGCCATGCCAACACTCTGCGCGAGATCTTTAACGGCCTCAACAAAACCTAAGCCTGAATATTCCATCAAAAAACCAATCGCCGTGCCATGCGCACCACATCCAAAGCAGTGATAAAACTGCTTGGTAGGACTCACTGTAAAGCTAGGTGATTTTTCGTTATGGAAGGGGCAGAGTCCGCCGAAATTGGCGCCACCCTTTTTGAGTTGCACATAGCTACCCACCACGTCAACGATATCAACGCGATTCAATAGATCCTGAATAAAACTTTGCGGAATCATCGTGCGACCGACGTCGTGGCGCTAGTTTTTGATGAAAGGTCAGTCGACTTATTTGGTCAGTGCTGCTTTGACCATCGCAGACACCGCGGTCATGTCAGCGCGACCGGCCAGCTTAGGCTTAAGCACGCCCATGACTTTGCCCATGTCTTGCGGACCAGCGGCACCCACAGCTGCGACTGCGGCACTGACTTCAGCTTGCACTTCAGCGTCCGACAAAGCGGCAGGCATATACGCAGACAAAATCACTAATTCGGATTTTTCTATATCGGCCAAATCTTGACGACCGCCCGCTTCAAACTGGGTGATGGAATCTTTGCGCTGCTTAATCATTTTTTCAATGACCGCTAAAATCTGCTCGTCAGTCAGATCTATGCGTTCATCGACTTCTCTTTGTTTGATGGCCGACGTCAGCAAACGGATAGTGCCCAGACGCGCACTTTCCTTGGCGCGCATAGCCGCTTTCATGTCGTCGGTAATCTTTTCTTTCAAGCTCATGGTATCTCCTAGACTGGCCACGCAACTACGCGGCCACATAAAAACGCCAAAACCCGCTGCGGGTACTCCGGAGCGGGTTTACGATGTGATTGCCTCACCCTAGGGCGAGGCACGCAATCAGAACAGTTTCTTTGGCAGCTGCTGGCTGCGGATGCGCTTGTAATGGCGCTTTACGGCGGCAGCATGTTTGCGTTTGCGCTCGGAAGTGGGCTTTTCGTAGAATTCTCTAGCGCGCAAATCGGTCAGCAGACCGGTTTTTTCAATGCTGCGCTTGAAGCGACGTAAGGCAACTTCAAAGGGCTCGTTTTCTTTTAGGCGAACAGTGGTCATGAATTGATAAAAATACACTGGATTAAGCAGAGCCGACGATTATAACAGCCGATCTTCCTTAGAGGAAGCCAAACGATGAAATCCTTTTAATTTACCGAAAGCCATACTAAAAAGATAATCCCGCCGCAACCCCAGAAGCCCAAGCCCACTGAAAGTTATAACCGCCCAACCAGCCGGTGACATCGACGGCTTCGCCAATGAAATAAAGGCCTGGAACCTGATTAGCCATCATGGATTGCTGGGATAAAGCCCGGGTATCGACTCCACCCAAGGTCACCTCAGCCTTGCGATAACCTTCAGAACCGTTCGGCACCAAGCTCCAGCGATTGAGCGATTCCCCTAGGCGGCGCAATTGCTTATCAGGCAACTCGGGCACGCGCGCATCTAGGCTAAACCCTTGCGCCAGTAGCCATCCCTCGGCCAAACGAGTGGGCAGAAACTGGGATAACCAGTTACCCAAATTTTTACGAATGGCTTGCTTTTCGTCGATCAAGATTTGAACCACATCTAGCGCAGGCAACAGATTAAGGCTTAAGCCCGCCCCATCGCGCCAAAAGCTGGAAATCTGCAGTACCGCTGGCCCAGACAAACCGCGGTGAGTGAATAACAAATCTTCGCGAAACTGCCCGCGAGATTTTTTCTCGCCGCTGGCAATATCCACTTCCAGTGAAATACCCGCCATGGGTACAAACGGCTGCCAGCTAGATTCTTCAAAAGTCAGTGGCACCAAACCCGGACGGGTCTCAACTACAGGCAGATCAAATTGTTTGGCGATTCGAAAAGCAAAATCAGTGGCACCTATTTTGGGTATGGATAAACCACCGGTGGCGATCACCAATGAAGAGGCGGTAAAAAGACCATCACCGGTTTTGACTGAAAAACCATTCGCTAATTTTTCTACCCCTTTAACTGAAACCGGCATGCGCCACTGCACATGGCCAGCATCACATTCCGCTTTAAGCATCGCAATAATATCTTCCGCCGAACGATCGCAAAACAATTGTCCTTTATGCTTTTCATGAAAGGGAATGCCATGCCGCTTAACCAATGACAGAAAATCCTGCGGCGTATAACGTGACAGCGCGCTTTTACAAAAATGCGGATTCTGAGAAAGAAAATTCTGAGGACTGGTATCAATATTTGTAAAATTACAGCGCCCACCTCCGGAGATACGAATTTTTTCTGCCAGTTTTTCTGCATGATCTATCAGCACAACTCGCTTGCCACGTTGCCCCGCTACTGACGCGCACATCATTCCTGCCGCGCCTGCGCCAATGACGGCAACATCAAAATGATCACTCATGATTTTGCTTCTTCAATTTACGCGCGACGTTGAGACATTGTCTTACTTGCTCAGCAATTGGCTCGGGTACTGGCTGACGATGCGCTAATACCTCTACTATCCAAGCAGCAGTAGTCTCCGCATCGCTGGCGACGGGCAATGGCGGCAGCTCATCAACCGGCGACTGTTTTTCTACCAACACTGTCGCCTGATTGTTATGAAACCAAGTAACCGATTGTGCGCGTTTTGCATTGGCTACCGTTTCACCTTCTGTGCCACGCATTAAAAAAACATCTCCGCGTTGCGCTGGCGCTTGTGTAGAAAAATACTCACTCAGCATCATCAGATATTCTGGGTGTGTATACGACACCAAACGCAATGCGGGCTGCGCAAACGGCTGCATGATCTTCACAAGCGTATGGGTTGAATTACGCAAGCCTAATACGCGCCGCACTTCCAGCAAGCGATGTACGCGAGGAGCAAGCCACTGAATAGGAAAAAATACCGGCTGGCGTTTTTCGAAACTATGCAGCACAACATCATGTCGATCATCTTGTTGCGTTAATGGTTGCACCCCGAGCAGCTGCAGTATTTCTGCACTGGTGACCCTACCGGGATCATTCAACAAACCATGGATTAAAACGGGCACACCCTCACGAGCCAGCAACATGGCTAGCAAAGGCGTCAAATTAGGCATTTGCCGCGAACCGTTATAACTTGGGATAACCACGGGCGCGAATTCAGCCTCGGGCATGGGCAAAGCATCGAAGGAAGATTCCACCGCATCTAAAAAACCGGCAATCTCAGCGACTGATTCACCCTTGATACGCATACCAATCAAGAAGCCACCCAGTTCAAGATCAGAGACTTCACTGTTTAACATGGCGGTAAATAGCATACGTGCGTCTTCACGAGAGAGATCGCGCGCGCCTTTTTTGCCACGGGCGATTTCACGTATGAAGGGTGCGGCTGAAAAAGTAGAGTTATTACTATTCATAGTGTAGAAGCTTACAACGAATAGCTAATGATGGCCTGAGTGATTGCTTGAAGCCCTCTTTGGTTAACGACTCGTTAAATTCATGTGCACTGGAGCTTTACTCTAAAATGCTGCATTCACTGACTGTTTACACCTTCCTCAAATGATTGTTCTGGGCGTTGAATCCTCTTGCGACGAAACAGGTCTAGCGCTATATGACACAGAGCGCGGCCTACTTGCGCACGCACTGCACTCGCAAGTAGCAATGCACGAAGAGTATGGTGGCGTAGTACCGGAACTCGCCTCGCGCGATCACGTTAAACGCGCAATTCCTCTGCTAGAAAAAATTCTTTTCGATAGTGGGCTGTCTTTATCAGCTATTGATGCCATCGCTTATACGCAGGGACCCGGACTAGCCGGCGCCTTGTTAGTTGGCGCCTCTATCGCTAATGGCCTGGCGCTTTCGCTCGGTAAATCTGTACTGGGCATTCATCATCTCGAAGGACATCTACTGTCGCCTATGCTGTCGAAAAATGCACCCGAATTTCCGTTTGTCGCACTACTCGTTTCTGGTGGACACACACAGTTGATGCGCGTTGATGATGTCGGTGAGTACACCCTACTCGGTGAAACGCTGGATGACGCCGCCGGCGAAGCATTTGATAAATCCGCTAAATTACTTGGCTTGGGATATCCGGGTGGTCCGGCAATTTCACGCTTGGCAGAGCATGGCGATCCTAGTGTGTACGCATTACCGCGACCCATGCTGCATTCTAAAAATTTGGATTTTAGTTTTTCAGGATTAAAAACGGCCGTTCTCACACTGGTAAAAAATCATCCCGGTGAGTTGAATGAAAACGATAAAGCGAATATCGCGCGATCATTTGTGGAAGCGATTGTTGATGTACTGGTCGCCAAATGTCAGACCGCGCTGAAGGAAACAAAACTCAAGCGACTGGTGATTGCAGGTGGAGTAGGTGCTAATGCTCAATTACGTGCAGCCCTGAACTCAGCCGCCAGTAAAAAACATTTTCAGGTGTTTTATCCTGAACTGGAACTCTGCACCGACAATGGCGCGATGATTGCATTTGCCGGCGCACTCAGGCTACAACGCAACCCGAATGCTGCTAGTTATGATTATGGATTTACGGTGAAGCCGCGTTGGCCATTACACGAATTGCGCTGAAATTCGAATTCAACTTTCAGCCACCTTGATTACTGGCTCCATGCTCTTCGCTTGAATCTGCAGGTTGTTCTTTTTTCTGCCCTATGCGGCTTTCTTTGCCACTCACAAGATTCGCGATGTTAGTCCGATGTCTATAGATGAGTAAGGCACTCATAAACGCCACCGCAAGCAATGGAGCTCGCACGCCAAATAACAAGGCGTAGTAAAACGGCGCAAACACAGCCGCAGCTAAGGCGGCTAACGAAGAATAACGAAATGCGCGCGCAATAATCAACCAGGTCGCCAATGTCGCCAAGCCCAGTATGGGATTTAATCCGAGCAGAACGCCTAAAGCGGTTGCGACACCTTTACCGCCTTGAAATCGAAAAAACACTGGCCACAAATGTCCGGCAAAAACGGCGAAGGCTACCCCAGCAATCACTTCATCACCCAACTGCAGTGATTGATTCAAATACACCGCAGCTGCAACCGCAATCCAGCCTTTAACGCAATCACCCAACAAGGTCAACGCAGCAGCAGCCTTATTGCCCGTTCTTAGTACATTAGTGGCTCCGGGATTTTGCGATCCATAGGTGCGCGGATCATCTAACTTGAACAGTTTACTAACCACGATCGCAAAAGAAACCGAACCCAACAAATAAGCAGCAAGAATAAAAATAACGGCAGTCATATCAAAACTTTACTTAAAAGTGAGGGTGATATTGTCAAGCTGCGCATAGTACAGGAGTCGAAAGTCATGGCGATGAATTCATCTCATGTACCTCTAACTGTATTAACCTCGCGGATGATGTTGCGAGTGAATTTTTTTAAGTCGCTCACGCGCTACATGAGTGTAAATCTGCGTGGTAGAAATATCTGCATGTCCGAGCAGAAGTTGAACCACACGCAAATCTGCGCCATGATTTAACAAATGAGTTGCAAAAGCATGACGTAGAGTGTGCGGCGATAAAGGGACATGAACATCGGCCTGCAAGGCATATTTTTTTATCAACGTCCAAAACATTTGGCGCGTCATTGGCCCGCCTAGCGCCGTCACAAATAAAGCATCATTTACCTTACCGTTAAGTATAGTGAGTCGTGCTTCTTTTAAATAGCGCTCTATCCACATTCTGGCTTCTTCACCAAACGGTACCAAGCGCGTTTTATTACCTTTACCCGTAATCCGCAAAACACCTTCATTCATTCCAACTTCTATCGTTTTAAGCAGAACCAATTCAGAAACACGTAAACCACTGGCATACATAACTTCCAACATCGTCCGGTCACGCAGACCGAGTGGCGCTGTAACGTCTGGCGCAGCCAGCAGCGATTCCACATGTTGCTCGGAGAGTGTCTTAGGAAAACGCGGTGGTTGCTTTGCAGATTTCAGCTTCAGACAAGGATCGATTTGAATCTGTCCGTTGCGCAGAGCGTATTGATAAAATCGCCTGAGAACGGCCAACCGACGATTCGATGAACTTGCCTTCGTAGTCGTATGCCGAAAAGCGAAATACGCATTTAAATCGATATCCGTAACTTCATACAGATTCTTGTTATGCTCAGAATGAAGCCAAGCTGCAAACAAAAGTAGATCTCGCTTGTAAGCCTCTAGCGTATTGCGTGATAAGCCATCTTCAAGCCACAAACCATCGCAAAATTCATCAGCGATTTCTTGACCGACAGCTACTGGCTTGTCTGTCGCCACCGTCAACAAAATCCAGACACCCGCTCATGCTGCAACAACCAGCGCTTCACATTCTGATGAAAACCACCATCATGACGCGCAAAGCCACCAATCCCTCCGGTCGCTGTGACCCGATGACAGGGAATAATCAGCGGATACCAATTCGCACCACACGCCTGACCCACAGCACGCGGAGCGGAACTAATACGTTTAGCCACTTGAGCATAGGTTAATACACTGCCACGCGGGATGGCATTTATAACATTCCACACCTTACGCTGATGATCAGTGCCAACGATGGGTAAATCAATATCGAATTCAAAGTCTGGATTTTTGATATAGGCCTGAACCTGCTTTGCGATTTTTTTTGATAGCGAATCTTGACCGGGCTTAGGCTCGTACTCCGGTGGCAAGTACGTTAGTTCGCGTAATTCTCCATGTTCTACACGAATACCAATCGCTCCAAACGGAGCCTCAACGATAGAAGAAAATAATTCAGCTATTTGCTTAGGCATAGTAAGACCCTCACGATCAACAGTACTCGTTCAAACCGACGCTTATCCACCAAACAAAAGTCGCGGTAACCAGAGCGACAGCTGTGGCACATAAGTAATGAGTAGCAAAAATCCTAGCATAGTGAACAACCACGGCAAAACCGCCACGGTTAATTCGGTGATTCCCATCTTAGTTATCCCCGACGCCACATACAAATTCAATCCTACGGGTGGATGGCACATACCAATTTCCATGTTCACCACCATGATAATTCCAAAGTGCACAGGGTCAACGCCCAATGCCACTGCCACTGGGAATAGAATCGGTGCCATGATCAATACAATCGATGAAGGCTCCATCACATTGCCTGCTAATAGTAGTAAAAGATTTACCACTAATAGGAAACTGATCTGACCTAAACCTTGGTCCATGATCCAGCCCGCCATCGCTTGCGGTATGCCTTCGCTGGTCATTAAAAATGAAAATAGGACAGCATTGGTAATGATGTATAGCAGCATGGCCGACATAGCCGCAGAGTCCAGCAGCACTTTACCAATCTGAACCAAGCGCAAATCACGGTAAACAAACACAGCGATGACAAAGGTATACACCGCGGACATAGCGGCTGCCTCAGTCGGGGTGAATATGCCTGAGTAGATACCACCCATGACCACCACAATTAATAACAAACCCCAGACACTTTCTCTGAATGCCTGCCAACGCTGCAGCCAGGTTGAACGCGGCATACGCGGATAATCTTTGCTGCGCGCCAGTATCCAGGTCGTCAAACCTAAGAAAAACGCCAACAACAAACCCGGTATTACACCCGCCACAAATAATTTACCGACCGAGGTATTGGTAGAAACGGAGTACATCACCATCACGATGGATGGCGGAATCAAAATTCCCAATGCACCTGACGTCGTAATGACTCCGGCACCAAACGATTTTGGGTAACCTTGCTTAATCATTGCAGGCAACAAGATGGATCCAATCGCCACCACAGTCGCTGGTGATGATCCTGACACTGCTGCAAATAGCGCGCATGCCAGCACTCCTGATAAGGCTAATCCACCATGCCAATGACCTACCATAGAGGTGGCAAAGGTAATCATGCGTCGCGCTACACCACCATGCGTAAGAAAATTTCCGGCCAAGATAAAAAACGGAATCGCCATGATTTCGAATTTCTCTATGCCCGTAAATAACTTCAGGGCGACTGCCTGCACAGGTACATCGGTCAGGGTGAATAAAAAGGTGAGTACGGTCAGACCCAATGCGATCGATATCGGCATACCGCTCAACATCAACACAATCAGTAACGCAAATATAATGAACGTGTTCATTGCCGACCCTCCGTTGCATCTTCTACTAGCCCTTCGACATGTGCATGATCATGCACTGGCAACTCACCGCCTCGAGCAAAGTTCCAACTCACCTGCAAAAACCGAAAACACATCAGGGACGAACCCAGAGGAATAGCGAGATACACAATCCAAATAGGTAGCTCAAGTACCTCAGACGTACTCGATGTACCTGACAACTCAAACACAAAATCTGCGCCTAGGGCCGCGATGATGCCGGTAAAGCTTGCACCCGCTAACAGACCAAACAAAATAAATTTTTTCTTCAGCGGTGTATTTAAACGATTGATCAACACGTCGACACCCACATGTATGCCAGTACGCACCCCGTAGGCTGCCCCGAATTTAGCCATCCAGACAAACAGGTAAATCGTCAACTCCTGAGCCCAGCTAGTATTTATGCGCAATAGAAAATCCTGCACGACAGGAATCGGTAGTCCTGAGGCATAACGATGTATCACCGCCACAAAAATAATTAATGTGGCGGCCGCCATCAAAAAGGCAATAAACCATTCTTCTAAATGATCAAGGAATTTCATCGTTAGACCTTTACGCTCAGCTTACGCACCTAATAAAAAATCTACTTACCTGCCGCAGCTTTGCTGGCAGCCGCAATCAAGTCTTTACCAATCCGCTCTTCCATCGTTTTATGTACCGGTAGCATTACCTTACGCCATTCGGCTTTTTCTGCATCCGTTGGCATATACACGGTTACCTTTCCAGATTTGCGAATAGCGTCGAGTGCAGCCTCATTTTCTTGCTGGGCGATTTTATTTGCGTACTCAGTTGCTTCCTTCATTGCACCATCAAGTTGACTACGCACATCTGCTGGTAGCTTTTCCCAGAATTTTTTATTCACCACAACGGCATAACCAATATAGCCATGATTAGTAACCGTCATGTGCTTCTGCACTTCATGCATTTTTTGGGTATACAAATTCGACGGTACATTTTCGAGACCATCAACCACGCCTGTCTGCAGGGCTTGATATACCTCGGAGAAAGCCATGACTTGAGGATTAGCCCCTAGTACACGCATTTGTTCGTCTAATACCTTCGATGCTTGTATACGTAACTTCAAACCCTTGAGGTCAGTCGGCGAATGCATAGAACGATTCGATGACATGATCTTAAAACCGTTATCCCAAAACGACAGGCCAATCAAACCTTTACTTTCTAGTCGTTTAAGCATCTCTCGTCCGACCGGTCCATTGGTCACACGTTCGAGTGACTGCTGGTCTGTAAAAAGGTAAGGGAAATCGAACAATTCAAATTCTTTGACACCTAGTGGGCCAAATTTTGCCATCGAAGGCGCCAGTATTTGCACTGCGCCGAGTTGCAAGGCTTCGAGTTCTTCTTTGTCTTTGTAAAGCGTACTGTTCGCGTAGACCTCAATCTTGACTCGGCCCTTGGTGGCGGCTTCGGCTAATTCTTTAAATTTTTCAGCGGCCTTGCCCTTGGGCGTATCTTTCGCTACCACATGACTGAATTTGATAACGATAGGCGACTGTGCCCACGCATTGCCACCCACTACAAACAACAGGCATAACAAAGCTAATAAGGAACGTCGAATCATATAAATCTCCAAAGGGTCGTGGAACGCAATTTACTAGTGGGTCGGCGCGTATTGTGTCTGCTGATGGCGCGTATGACAACCACCCTGTGACTCATCCGAGTCAAAAGCCCTAAATTGGCCCATAGTCGGTAAGTTTTGCCGAATGTCGTACCATCAGGCTCCAACTTTGGCTGTATTTATGAACGTTCTCACCTTATTACTCCCCGATTTTCTGCTCATACTCTTAGGTTATGTACTCATACGCATCACTGATTGGGGGAACAATTTCTGGGCGGGGCTAGAAAAACTCGTTTACTTCGTGCTTTTTCCAGCGCTGCTTTTTGTATCTACGTCGCGCACTCCACTCGACTTTCATGCCACAGGCAAGCTATTACAAGTTGCACTGATCGCTATGGCGAGTGGTATTGCGCTGGGTTGGTTAGCCAAACCACTCTTTAAGCCGGGCGCTATGATTTTCGAATCGGGCGTGCAAACCGCATTTCGATTTAATTCCTACATTGGCCTGGCGGTGGCATTTCGTCTGGGAGGCGAAGCCGGCACCTCGCTAATGGCACTGATTATCGGCTTTGCCGTTCCCTTAGCGAACATGGCTGCGGTGCATGCATTGGCTCATCGTAATCAAGGGGGACTACTCAAAGAGATGGCAAAAAATCCCTTGTTACTGGCAACAATCAGCGGCACGTTATTTAATCTTCTGGGTGGCTCGCTGCCTGAAGTGATCGTTCATCTTTTGACGCGCATGGGCAGCGCATCGATTGCACTAGGCTTGTTGATGGTCGGCGCGGGATTAAAACTCAAAGGACTTTCAGAAGCGCGCGGCATCAGTAGCTACTTCATCACTGTTAAGTTGATCGTATTACCCGCCATCGCACTCGGACTAGCCACTTGGTTTGAATTGCCTCCATTACAAATGCAAATAGCTGTCATGTTTTGTGCGCTACCCACAGCTTCTAGTGCTTATGTATTAGCGGCGCGCATGGGTGGCAATGCACCTTTAGTCGCTTTTTTGATTTCTGCCGGTACGCTGCTATCTATCGTTACCTTACCCCTGTGGTTACTACTGGCTGCGTGAGTCATGCTGCGCCGTGTTGGCCTAAGGCCCACGCCACATGTTCACGTACCAATTCAGAAGGATGAACTCTGCGCGACTCTAATGCGCTAATTAGTTTGGGATCATTCGCATACTGGCTAGCAGCGTTACCTAAAGCGACCGCGATATTCCGCAGCCATCGCTCATGACCAATGCGCCGAATCGCACTTCCTTCCATGCGGCGATCGAATTCTTCTTCAGTCCACGCAAACAAATCAACTAGCGTAGCTTTATCTAACTCATGGCGCACATCAAAATCAGGTAGCTGACTGCGCTGGGCAAATTTATTCCACGGGCAAGCTAACTGACAATCATCGCAACCCAAGACTCTATTACCTATCAAAGGACGCAGCTCAGTTGGAATACTACCTTTGAGTTCTATCGTCAAATAAGAAATACAACGACGTGCATCTAACTTAAACGGAGCGACAATCGCCTGCGTTGGGCAGATATCGATACACGCGGCACATTCACCACAATGCGATGAAATGGGTTCATCGGCTGGCAAAGGCAAGTCGGTATAAATCTCACCCAAAAAAAACATCGATCCTGCCTCGCGATGTAAAAGCAAAGTATGCTTGCCACGCCAGCCCAAACCCGCACCTTGAGCAAGCTCGACTTCCATCACCGGCGCTGAATCGGTAAACACGCGAAAACCGAATGACCCAATTTCTGCTGTTATCTTTTCGGTTAATTGCTGTAAGCGTGAACGCAGTACTTTGTGATAATCCCGACCACGCGCATACACTGAAACCACTGCCGCCTGAGCATCCGACTGCCTAGCCTCTTCTATCTCACGCCAATTTTCCATTGTGGCGCGCGGCAAATAATCCATGCGTACGCTAATGACTCTCAACGTGCCTGGAATTAGCTCAGCGGGACGAGCGCGCTTCTCACCATGCGCTGCCATGTACTCCATCTCGCCATGAAAACCTGCATCTAACCATTGCTGAAGCTTATGTTCAGCATCACCTAAATGAATATCGGCGATTCTGGCTTCAGCAAAACCCAATTCCTTCGCCCAAGTGCGAATACGTTCGACCAAGATAGTCGCTTGTTCAGCAGTGACATTCGGTGAAGGCACAGAAAATTCCGTTGTAAGACCAGCGAGAAGCAGAGAAAATGCGCGAGTTACTATCGAACCAACGCCATTGTAAGAGATGACACACTGGACAGCCCATCTGCACGACGAAGAAGCGACCCAAGCACTAGGGGCGGCGCTGGCTCGCGTGTTGCAACCTGGCTTAACGATCTATTTGCATGGCGAGCTGGGTGCCGGCAAAACCAGTCTGACACGCGCCTTGCTGCATGCCACCGGCTACCAGGGGCGAGTTAAAAGCCCCACTTATACCTTGCTAGAACCTTATGTTATTCAGCTCGCAGGCCAACCAATCGAGCTAATGCATTTTGATTTGTATCGCATGAACCATCCGGATGAATTTATCGAGGCTGGATTTCGTGATTTTTTTAGTGTCGACCGGATCTGTGTCGTTGAATGGCCCGAGCGCGCAGAAAATCTTCTGCCAAATGCAGATCTTGATATTTTCATCTCTGTTGCAGCGCAAGGTCGTGGGGTAGAATTGCGAGCGAACTCTGTACAGGGCGCTTCATGTCTAGAACAACTTCACTTCAGCCCAAATCTTTGAAACCTATATCGCGCCGAACTGTCCTCAAGGCAGGCGCCACACTGCTATTGTCATTACTTGGCCATGGCGTAGCACGCGCCGCGCAAATTGTTGCGGTACGCGTTTGGCCAGCCAAAGATTACACGCGCGTCACCTTAGAAAATGACAGCAAGCTTAAAGCGACCCATTTCACGATCAAAGATCCGCATCGACTGGTGGTAGAAATCGAAGGTGTCGATCTCGACACCAAGCTGAAAAGTCTGGTCGCAAAAATTCAATCGAATGACCCCTATATAGCGCAAGTGCGTGTGGGACAAAATCGTCCCGGCGTCGTGCGGCTGGTCTTCGATTTAAAAGAAGAAATACAACCTCAAGTCTTTACTTTAGACCCAGTGGGTGAATACAAACACCGACTGATTTTTGATCTGTATCCGCAAACACCTTCAGATCCGATTACCGAGCTACTGAAAAAAGGAAGTACACCACCGATCGTCACTGAAAAAGTGCCTGCTGATTTGCCGGACACTGCTAAATCTAGCGAAGACGATGATAAAGACGGACAAAAGCTCACGCGACTCGTCACCATTGCGCTTGACCCTGGCCACGGCGGTGAAGACCCCGGCGCCGTTGGACGCGGAGGCAGTTTAGAAAAAAATGTGGTGTTGTCGATTGCACGTCGATTAAAAGCACGCTTAGAACAACAGGCTAATGTTCGTGTGATGCTCACCCGCGACGGCGATTACTTTGTGCCGTTGAATGTACGCGTGCAAAAAGCGCGCAAAGTACAAGCCGATTTATTTGTATCAATTCATGCCGATGCTTTCGTTGAACCTACGGCGCGTGGCTCATCCGTTTTTGCATTGTCTGAAAAAGGTGCCAGCTCCACCGCTGCGCGCTGGCTCGCGAATAAAGAAAATGCTGCCGATCTGATCGGTGGTGTCAACATCCGCAGTAAAAATCAGCATTTGGCGAGCGTGTTACTTGATTTATCCACTACAGCACAGATCAATGACAGTCTGAAGCTGGCTAAATCCGTATTGGGTGAAATAGGTACCATCAATCGCTTGCACAAAGCCCAGGTAGAGCAAGCGGGATTTGCGGTGCTCAAAGCGCCAGATATTCCGAGCATACTGGTCGAAACTGCTTTTATTTCTAATCCAGAAGAAGAAGCGCGCCTTAGCGACGAGAATTACCAAGATCAAATGGCTGATGCGCTGATGCGCGGCATACGTAAATATTTACTCAAGCACCCAAGCTTGACGCGAAATCGGTTGACCTAAGATTGACCCAAACCCGAATATATTTGGTTAATTTATCCGCTAATTCAAAAAATCAAGGATGAGGGTCTGCAGATTTTCGGCCAAACCCTCTAACCAATCGCAACGCTGCAGCAAGCACCACCGGAACCACCGCCGCCGCCACACCAATCAAGACGATCGTATTGAGATGATTACGTATGACAGGAATATTCCCGAAGAAATAACCGGCCGCAACCAAGGTCACCACCCAAAATAAGGCGCCACTGACGTTGTAGATCTGGAAGCGAGTCGAGCTCATACCTGAGATACCTGCAACAAACGGTGCAAACGTACGCACCACCGGAAGCCAGCGCGCTAACACTATCGTTTTGCCACCATGTACTTCAAAAAACGTATGGGTTTTTTCGAGCGCACCTCTATCCAGCCATCGGTAATTATTGGTATAGGCTTTTTGACCAATCGCGCGACCGACGTAATAATTAACTGTGTTGCCGGTTACTGCTGCAACAACCAATAAAGTAATTAGTAATGGTGCATTCATGGAGCCTGACGCACAAAATGCGCCGCCCATAAAGAGCAAGGTATCTCCGGGAAGAAAAGGGAAAACAACCAAACCCGTTTCAGCAAAAACAATCGCAAATAAAATTGCATAAACCAGTGGGCCATATGAAACCAGCATACTGCCCAGTGATTTATCGATATGAAGTATCAGGTCGAGTAGTTGAGAAAATTCCATGCGTGCCGGTGCTCAAGATGAAGTGAGCGCAGATGATACACCGCCCCTGTTACTTCAGCGTTACGCTATCGCCCTAAATCATAGTCATACCCACCGGTATAATCTGTTTTATGACTTCCAATGTTGCAAAACGCGTTATTCGCGCGCTACCAGATCACTTGATTTCACAAATCGCCGCGGGCGAAGTGATCGAGCGACCCTCTGCCGTAGTCAAAGAGTTATTAGAAAATGCATTAGATGCAGGCGCCACCGAACTGACTATTCGCCTTGAGGCCGGCGGTGTTAAACGAATTTCCATCACCGATAATGGTAGCGGCATACCGCCTGATCAATTGCCGCTGGCACTGGCTCGGCATGCCACGTCCAAAATTGCCAGCTTGTCTGATCTCGAAAATGTCATGACCATGGGTTTTCGGGGTGAGGCACTGGCATCGATTGCCTCAGTAGCTCAACTCACCATGACATCGCGCAGCGCAGATCAAGCGCACGCTTGGCAAGTTGAAGGGCATGCCCCCGATCAAATCGCTCCTGCCTCTGGCGCACAAGGAAGCATGATTGATGTGCAAGAGTTGTATTTCAATACACCGGCGCGTCGTAAATTTTTAAAGTCCGAACAAACAGAATTTAGTCATTGCGCTGAAGTTGTGCGACGTATAGCGCTGTCACGTCCTGATGTGAGATTTACGTTAACGCATAATGGCAAAGCCAGCGACCACTGGAAAGAATCGCCATTTGAACAACGTTGCGCTCAGATACTAGGCGAAGAATTTTCTAACGCCTCGTTATCAGTCAACGAACAAGCAGGGCCTTTGCAACTGCACGGCTTAGTCGGCTTACCTACAGCGGCTCGTTCACGCGCAGATTCGCAATATTTTTATGTCAATGGTCGATTCGTTCGCGACAAATTACTGACTCATGCTGTACGTGCAGCTTATCAAGATGTTTTGCATGGTGATCGATATCCGTCGTATGTCATCAAACTTGATTTAGATCCATCACTGGTCGATGTGAATGTTCATCCGTCAAAGATTGAAGTACGCTTTCGCGATAGCCGCGCAGTCCATCAATTTGTGTATCACGCAGTCCACCGAGCACTGGCACATACATCGGCGAGTTCAACTGCAAGTGTATTTAACGATATGTCATCGCCCGTACCCGGCGCCTCGAATAACCTGCAGTGGATTAATTCACGACCACGCCAAACATCGCTGGGGATTGCACAAGACACTGCTCGTTATGGCAATTTTTTCTCGAATGATCTACCGCCTGCCACCGCAGCAAGTACGGGTTCATGGTCATCACCTGTATCCGCAGACAGTGATCATCCGCTAGGATTTGCTCTTGCGCAGTTGCACGGTATTTACGTACTCGCTCAAAACAATCAAGGGCTAATCTTAGTTGATATGCATGCCGCTCATGAGCGCATTTTGTATGAACAATTTAAACAATCGCTCGAATCCGAATCGATACAGCTTCAGCCCTTGCTGATCCCTGTCACATTTATTGCAGACACCATCGATGTCGCTACCGCTGAAGAAAATCAAGAAACACTCGCCACACTAGGTTTTGATATTGCCGCGATGTCGCCCACCACCTTGGCCGTACGCGCCATTCCTGCTTTGCTAAAAAATAGCGATGCTCAATCACTCGCACGCGATGTGTTGCGCGATCTCCGTGAATTTGGTGGATCACATGTTTTGGTAGAACGTCGTAACGAATTA